>CAZOXI010000132.1:0-7913 GCA_964583445.1 uncultured Bacteroidaceae bacterium
ACCTCTTTATTTTCAGATCATTACAGAATGACTATTTTTCAAGCGGAATTGCTGTATCTTTGTCACAAAGATGTATATATCCCGGAAAATAAAAATATGGACTTTACTGCTGCCCCTGGTATTGCTATCCACGAAATGCGAAACCGGGGGGTACCAGATCCCGTATGTACGTGTCGACCTGAACCTGAATATCATCAGTGAGCTTGGAAATCCTGCCTTGAACTCCACGACCCTCATCGATGGGGGAGCCAACGGCCTGATTGTATACCGGGAAGACTTCGGACTGTTCCACGTCTATGACCGCACCTGCACACAATATCCCCAGCACGACACCGCAGTTTATCCTGACGAGACTTTCGACGGTGTATTCACCTGCCCGATCTGCAAATCCAAATACCTGTTACTTACCGGCGCAGATCCTATCGAAGGACCGGCTACATTTCCGCTTCACGAATATTACAGCAGGGTGAATGGAGATTTGCTGCACGTGTACAATTATTAGTACCTGTAATGTTCCGGCTTGAAAGGGCCTTCTTTGTCCACCCCGATATAAGCCGCCTGATCATCAGTAAGACTGGTGAGTTTCACGCCCAGCTGACCGAGGTGCAGCCTGGCAACCTCTTCATCGAGTTTCTTCGGTAACATATACACCCCCAGGTCGTAATCATTCTTCCACAGGTCCAGTTGCGCCAGCGTCTGGTTGGAGAAAGAGTTACTCATCACGAATGACGGGTGTCCGGTTGCACATCCAAGGTTCACGAGACGGCCTTCTGCCAGCATGAAGATAGCATGCCCATCCCCGAAGATATACTTGTCTACCTGTGGCTTGATATTCACCTTCTTAACGCCCTCTATCTCATCTAGTGCATCCACCTGGATCTCATTGTCGAAATGACCAATATTGCAGACAATCGCCTGGTCTTTCATTTTCGACATATGTTCCGTGGTAATGATATCCCTATTCCCTGTGCTTGTTACAAAAATATTTCCTTCCTCGAGTGCCTCCTCCATCGTGGTTACCTGGAATCCTTCCATGGTAGCCTGGAGGGCACAAATAGGGTCAATTTCAGTTACAATCACCCTGGCACCATATGATTTCATCGAATGGGCACATCCTTTGCCCACATCGCCATATCCTGCTACCACGACAACTTTACCGGCAACCATCACATCCGTGGCCCGCTTGATGCCGTCGGCGAGAGATTCGCGGCAGCCATAGAGGTTATCAAATTTAGATTTGGTTACAGAATCATTCACATTGATGGCAGGAAAAAGCAGTTCATCCTTTTCCAGCATCTGGTAGAGCCTGTGTACACCTGTGGTCGTCTCTTCAGAAACACCTTTCATTTCGGAGACGGCTTTGTGCCACTTCTGCGGATCTTCCTGGAGGATTCGCTTCAGTGTGTTGACAACAACCGCTTCCTCCCTGCTTGTAGTCTTCACATCAAGCACGGAAGCATCTTCTTCGGCTTTGTAACCTTTGTGCATAAGCAAAGTAGCATCACCACCATCATCAACGATCATGTGCGGACCTTTACCGCCAGGGAAAGTCAACGCCTGTGAAGTACACCACCAGTATTCTTCAAGCGTCTCACCCTTCCAGGCAAATACAGGGATTCCCCGCTCTGCAATTGCCGCAGCTGCATGATCCTGTGTTGAAAAGATATTGCAACTGGCCCAACGTACATCAGCACCCAGTGCATCCAGTGTTTCGATCAGCACAGCAGTTTGGATGGTCATATGCAGTGATCCCATGATCCTTGCTCCCTTCAGTGGCTGCTCGCTTGAATATTTCTCCCGGATGGCCATGAGTCCCGGCATCTCTTTTTCAGCAATCTCGATCTCTTTCCTGCCGTACCCTGCCAGACCAATATCGGCAACTTTGTATGGCAACGGTTTTACATATGTCATTGTCTCCATAATAAAATATTGAATTTCAGTGCAAAATTAATTAATTCCCGGTAATATAGGTCCTGATTACCTGCTCATCTTCCTGAAGTTGTCTTTTCAATCCTTCGATTGAGGAAAATTTTTTCTCATCGCGGATCCTTTTCCGGAAGTGTATAACAATTTCTTCATCATAAAGATCGATGTCCACATCAAAAAGATGCGCTTCGATCGTCTTGACGGGGTTTGCGCTGTCGATAGTAGGACGGATCCCTACATTCAGCATGGCAGGATACAGCACGTTCTTGTATTCAATATGTACCGCATACACCCCATCGTGCGGGATCAGTTTATACGCCGATTGCGGGTGAATGTTAGCTGTGGGATATCCGATCTGCCGTCCGAGCCGGTTGCCTGTTACCACCTTCCCCTCAATATAATAATCATAATCCAGCATCCGTCTTGCAGCATCCAGGTCCCCTTCAAGCAATGCGTTTCTTACCGAAGTGGAACTGATATTGCGCTCGGTTTCCCTGAACTCATCCAGCTTCTCTACGATCAACCCGGATCGCTCAGCGCATGCTGCCAGTCCGGTTGGATTCCCCTGCCGGTCTTTTCCAAAGGTATTGTCATATCCCAGTATCAGCCTGGATACATGCAGCTTATCAACCAGGTATTCCTCCACGAATTCACAGGCACTCATAGAGGCAAGCGTTACATCAAATGGAATGGTGATATAGTAATCCAGGCCCAGTTTACTCAGGTGGTGGATCTTTTCTTCCTGTGAATGCAACAGCCTGAAATTCCACAAATCCTTGTCCAGCACGATCCGGGGGTGTGGCCACAGGGTGATGACCACAGATTTTCCTCCGACCTCCCTGGCCCTGGCGATCAAAGACTGAAGGATATACTTATGCCCCTTGTGCACCCCGTCGAAAATGCCGATGGTCACAACAGGTTTAATTATATATGGATTGTCATTGATACTATAGACCTTCATACCCTTACCGAAATGAGGCACAAATTTAATAATTTTACGTTCTCATTGCTTGTAATTTCTATTCTCTCTGCATATTGCACTATGAATTGTTAATTTCGTATATTGAAATTCAATCCTGATATCAAATCTGAAATGAAAATAATAGAGAATGATCCCTGGCTACAACCCTACGCACCTGTCATTGAGAACAGGCATAAGAAAATGCAGCAAAAAGAGAAGGAACTTCTTGGGGATTTTAAGCAGCTGAAGGATTTCGCTACAGGTCATCTTTATTTCGGTCTGCATCGCGATGATGAGGGGTGGATCATGCGTGAATGGATGCCCAATGCCACCGCTGTATTTCTTATCGGGGATTTCAATGGGTGGGAAGTACAGGATGAATACAAATTTACTGCAACCGGCAATGGCGAATGGCAATTGCGCGTACCACTGGCAGGAATACAACACGAAGACAGGTACAAATTAAAGGTGCACTGGCAACATGGCTCAGGGGAGCGGATCCCAGCATGGGCCTTCAGGGTGGTACAGGAAAAGGATTCGCCTCTTTTTAATGCCCAGGCCTGGTCGCCCGAAACTACCTATCAGTGGAAGCACCCTGTCCCCGGTCTTTCCGGTCTTCATCCATTCATATACGAAGCGCATATCGGTATGGGTACCGAGGCACATGATGTCGGCACCTTTGACGCGTTCAGGGAAAAAGTCCTGCCAAGAGTTGTAGAAGGCGGATACAACACACTGCAGCTGATGGCGATCCAGGAACACCCCTATTATGGCTCTTTCGGGTACCATGTTTCCAACCTCTTTGCTGTCAGCTCCAGGTTTGGCACACCCGATCAGCTCAAGGCACTGGTCGATGAGGCCCATGGTCATGGCATTGCCGTGATCATGGATATTGTGCATTCCCACGCCGTCAAGAATGAACTGGAAGGGTTGGGGATGTACGCAGGCGATCCCGGGCAATTTTTTCACCTGGGTGAACGCCGTGAACATCGCGCTTGGGATTCACTCTGCTGGGACTACGGCAAGAATGAAGTCATGCATTTCCTGCTTTCAAATATTCATTTCTGGTTGAAGGAATACCGGTTCGACGGATTCAGGTTTGATGGTGTCACCAGCATGCTCTATTACGACCACGGACTGGGGCGTGATTTTGCATCCTATGACATGTATTTCGATGGCGGACAGGATGAGGATGCCATCACTTATCTTACCCTGGCAAATAAACTTGCCCAGCAGGTAAAACCCGGAACCCTCTCCATTGCCGAGGACATGAGCGGTTACCCGGGCATTGCCTCACCGGTGGAGGCCGGAGGCATGGGGTTCACGCACCGGCTCGCCATGGGAATCCCGGATTTCTGGATCAAAACCATCAAAGAAAAACAGGACGAGCAGTGGAACATGCAGGAAATATATCAGCAACTCACCTCGCGGCGGATAGATGAACAGGTGGTGGCCTATGCTGAATCGCATGACCAGGCCCTGGTGGGTGACAAGACGATTATTTTCAGGCTGATCGATAAGGAGATGTACTGGCATATGGACAAATCTTCATCCAATCTTTTAGTCGACAGGGGAATTGCGCTCCACAAGATGATCCGGCTGATCACCATGGCCACGGCCGGGGGTGGATACCTCAATTTCATGGGCAATGAATTCGGTCACCCGGAATGGATCGATTTCCCAAGGGAAGGCAACGGCTGGTCCTATCTATATGCACGCAGACAATGGTCGCTTGTGGAAAACAAGGCATTGAAGTATCATTACCTGGATGATTTCGACAGGGCTGCAGTGAACCTCATCCGCGAAAATGAATTGTACGATCATGGTTGCGATCCGTCAAAGATCGATGAAGGGGATAAGATCATCGCTTTTACACGAAACAATTACTTCTTTGTCTTCAACTTCCACCCCACGAATTCTTATACCGACTATGGGTTTGCCATTGACCAGGGAAAATACCAATGCGTGCTGTCAACAGATGAATCCCGGTTTGGGGGATATGATAACATTCATCTTTCCTCGGTTCACCGTACCACCGTGGAAAGATCATTTGGTCTCAAACAGCGCCTGAACCTCTACCTCCCCGCAAGGACTGCCCAGGTGCTAAAGAAATTGCCTGTTCCCAGGGTCAGATAACCAACATAGAGCTGCACCCCTGGAGATCCGGTTGCCTTCAACCGCGATCAGATCCATTTTACAAGCGGAAGGTCCATGCGGTGCGGCAGTTCCTCCATCTTCGGGAAGACCCTGAATCCGATCTCATAATTCCCGGAGCTCCCCGGCCGTGTATCGATGGCATAGGTAGCAATGGAATCCTTATAATCCGCACACTTCAATTCAACCCGGGTATGTATCTTCTTAGGACGGACTTCGTCAACTCCCTCCGCGATGATCATTTCCACACCAATATTCTCCTGTGCAATGCCATTGAGATCCAGCACGATGGATCCTGAAAGGTTTTCACCCACCTTAAGATCATCCTTACCGGCAGCGGGCAGGTCCACCTCCAGTACTTTGATTTCCTGCCACTGGTCCATGACCTGTTTCTTGAAATAAGCAATCTCCCGGATCAGCCTGTAATCATTCTGTTTCAGTCTCCTGGAACGATCGTACAATTTGCTGTAGAAGCGGTCGATGTAATCGCGCAACATGCGGTTCATGGTAAATTCAGGCGCCACACCGGCGATCGAGTTCTTGATTACTTCTATCCAGTGTGCAGGAACGCCTTCCTTATTCCTGTTGTAGAATTTCGGTGCAATCTCATTTTCAAACAGGGAATAGATTCTCTCAGCATCAAGTTCATCCTGCTGCTCCTGGTTGTCAAAGGTCCGCTCTACGGGAAGTGCCCATCCTGCATTTTCTCTGTAACCCTCTGCCCACCAGCCATCAAGTACACTAAAATGCAAACCACCATTCATGACAGCCTTCTCACCGCTGGTCCCCGAGGCCTCCAGCGGACGGGTGGGTGTATTCAGCCAGATATCCACACCATGCAGCAAATGTTTTGCCAGTTGTATGTTGTAGTTCTGAAGGAAAATCACTTTCCCGATAAATTCGGGCATCTTGGAGATCTCAACGATCCTTTTGATCAGTGCCTGTCCCGGCTCATCCTTGGGATGGGCCTTTCCTGCAAATACGAACTGGATGGGCTGTTCAGGATTATTCACAATCCGCGCCAACCGGTCCAGGTCTTTGAACAGCAAGTGGGCACGTTTATAGGTGGCAAACCTCCTGGCAAATCCTATGGTCAGCGCATTTTCATTTAATGAATCAGCGATCTCAATGGTCAGCCTGGGATCTTCCATGAAACTCGCTGATGCATCAGAAAGACGTTTCCGGATATAGTCCACCAGGTCCTTGCGTTCTGCATTCCGGATCTCCCAGATCTTCGCATCCTTCACGTGCCTGATCTTTCCCCAGAGGTCCCTGTCTTCCTGGCGTTCCAGGAAATCGTGTCCAAATTCCTTCAGGTAGAGCGCCCTCCATCGATCAGCAAGCCACGTGGAAAGGTGCACCCCATTGGTGACATAGCCGATGTGCAATTCATCCGCCATGTATCCCTTCCACATCACCCGGAACATCTCCCTGCTTACCTGTCCGTGCAGTTTGCTTACTCCGTTTACTTCCTGTGACAGGTTCACTGCCAGAACGCTCATTGAAAAGTGTTCGTTGACATCATTATGGTTTTCCCTTCCCATATTCATCATCCGGTTCCAGCTGATGGTAAGCCGTTCGGGATAATGACTCAGGTAGGTACGCATCATGTTCTCATCGAATTTGTCATGTCCGGCAGGTACCGGTGTATGTGTGGTAAACAGGCTGGTGGATCGCACCACCTCCCGTGCCTCAGGGAAAGTCATTTTATCCTCCTGGATATATTCACGCAGCCGCTCAAAACCGGTAAACGCAGCATGTCCTTCGTTCAGGTGATACAGATCGGTATGAATACCCAGTTCACGCAGGGCCCTTACACCTCCAATTCCCAACAACAGCTCCTGCTTGAAGCGGTTCTCATGATCACCGCCATACAATTTATGCGTCACGGCCCGGTCATTCGGCTTGTTCTCCTCAATATCAGCATCCAGCAGGTAGAGCGGCACCCTTCCCACCTGTGCTTTCCATATCCTTGCCGTCAGCGTGCGACCCGGCAGGACCACCTGGACCATCTTCCAGTTTCCCTGATCATCCTTCACCGGCACGACCGGGATCCGGCTGAAATCCTGAAAATCCTCATGTGCCACCTGCGCACCGCCTGAAGTAATGACCTGCCTGAAATAGCCGTACCTGTATAGCAATCCCACACCTGTCAGGGCATAATTATAATCGCTGGCCTCTTTCAGGTAATCCCCGGCAAGCAAACCGAGACCACCGGAATAAATTTTCAGTGAATTATGAAGTCCATACTCCATACTAAAGTAAGCCACAGAGGGTGCATCCTCCCGACTGGGGGTATTCATGTATTCATCGTAAGCAGCCTTCACACGCTGCATCTTTCCGAGAAATTCATCGTCATTTTCCAGCATTTGAAGTCTCTCGTAAGACGTCCGCTCCAGCATGATGATGGGATTTTCCCCGGCTGCTTCCCAGAGTTCCGGTTCCACGGACTGCAACAGGTCGACCGCTTCCTTGTTCCATGACCACCAGATATTACGGGAAAGTTCTTCAAGGAACAGCAGTTTACCAGGAATCTGCTGATGGACCACCATGCTTCTCCATACCGGTTCAACATCGGTGAGGAACCTGGCGGTGGGTGGAAGTTGTTCGACCCTTTCCCGCGTTTCATACTCCTCTTCTCCCTCAACAGACCGCTCCAATGCCAGTGAATACGCCTTCCAGTAATGGGTGATCAGGTTTGGCCACAGGGCAGTGCGACTGATCGCAAATCCTTCGGATCGTGCCTGTTCAATCTTTTCTTTCTCCATTGCGTTAAAGAGGGATACCTTTTCAGCGATGGCCGTTACTACTTCGCCATCATTCTGGTCGTCCCGCGGAATCACTGTAATGCCGAACTTTGCCTCGCTTGCTT
>CAZOXI010000133.1:0-5402 GCA_964583445.1 uncultured Bacteroidaceae bacterium
TTTTATTTTCCTCCTACTCGATTTTAAATAGTGCAGCATATTATATCTGATAACAGGGAAGCAATACACAGGAACAACACAAATTTACGCTCAGAAACAAAATAATTAATTACGCATGGTAAAGACAGAGATTACAACCGTATCGAAAACCATCCTGGCCGATATCATCACACCGGTGAGTATCTTCCTGAAGATCAGGGATGTGTTCCCAAATTCACTCCTGCTGGAGAGTTCGGATTACCATAGCAATGAAAACTCCTATTCGTTCATCTGCCTGGATCCGATTGCAGATTTTGAAGTGAGTAAAAGCACCCTTGCAGTTACTTTGCCCGGTCAGCAGAAGGAGGTGTATTCGCTGGAAACGCGATCAGATGTGATCCCACTGCTGAACGAATTCATCCATTCATTCGAGATCCCGGAGGAAAATAAAGATCCAAAACTGGTTATTGACGGGATCTTCGGCTATTCATCCTATGATGCGGTGCAGTACTTTGAAGACATTACATTTCGGTCTTCAACTGATCTTTCGGAGGAGATCCCTGAGATGAAATATGGATTTTATAAGTATATCATTGCGATTAATCACCTGAAGAATGAGTTGCAGTTGATCGAGCACATGGTCAATGGAGAACAATCCAATATCGGACATATTGAAGAGCTGATCCAGAACAGGAACATCGCTACCTACCACTTCAGACCTTCCGGGGAGGAGCAAACCAACCATACCGACGAAGAATATATGGCGATGGTTGACCGGGGAAAAGCGCATTGCTTCCGTGGTGATGTGTTCCAGATCGTGCTTTCGCGACAGTTTTCTCAGGGTTTCCGGGGAGATGATTTCAATGTTTACAGGGCGTTGCGCTCCATCAATCCGTCGCCTTATCTGTTCTATTTTGATTATGGCAGTTTCAGGCTGTTTGGCTCTTCACCAGAGACACAGATCGAGGTTGCCGGGGGAAAAGCATTCATCAACCCCATCGCGGGGACCTTCCGGCGGACCGGTAATGATGACGAAGACCGGGAACTTGCGCGCAAACTGGCAGATGATGACAAGGAGAATGCGGAGCACATCATGCTGGTGGACCTGGCCAGGAATGACCTCAGCCGAACCACTTCAAAGGTAACGGTGGAGAAATACCGGGAAATCCAGTTTTACTCACATGTGATCCACATGGTATCCAAAGTTTCCGGAGTACTGAAGCCGGATGCAAATACCATTGCGATCATGGCCGAATCGTTTCCGGCGGGTACGCTTTCCGGGGCACCCAAGTACAAGGCCATGGAGCTCATCGATCAGTATGAAGGGAAGCGGCGTGGGTTTTATGGGGGTACCATTGGGAACATACGTCTGAACGGGGATATCAACCATGCCATCATGATCCGCTCGTTCATGTCGAAGAACAACACCCTTTATTACCAGGCTGGTGCCGGGGTGGTTTCCGAATCGAAACGGGAATCTGAGTTGAAAGAGGTGGGAAATAAACTGGCCGCATTGAAATCTGCCATCGGGATGGCCGCAAAAATGTAAATCCATGAAAATACTTGTGATAGATAACTACGACTCCTTCACCTACAACCTGGTCCAGTACATTGAACGGATTGCCGGAACAGAGGTGACTGTTGCCAGGAATGACAAGATTGCCCTGGATGAAGTGGCGGCATACGATAAGATCGTGATCTCACCCGGTCCCGGAATCCCTGATGAAGCCGGGATCAGTAAGGCGGTGATCAAAAAATACGGTCCGCAAAAAAGCATCCTGGGCGTGTGCCTTGGTCACCAGGCCATCGCTGAAGTGTACGGGGGAAGTATCCGGAACCTGGATACAGTGTACCATGGTGTCTCCAGCGAAATTGAGCAAGCCGTTGCGAATGAACCGCTTTTCAGAGGCATTCCCGGAAAATTTGATGCCGGAAGGTACCATTCATGGATCGTTGAAGCGGAGCCTTTTCCAGAATCGCTGGAAGTCACTGCCACAAACGGAGACGGCGATATCATGGCATTGCGGCACAGGGAGTATGACGTTCGCGGGGTGCAGTTCCATCCCGAGTCGGTGCTGACAGAGTTTGGAGGGATGATGATCAAGAACTGGATCGACGGCAAATACTGATTTTTTTAATTCGGGGAATCATCTACACGTGTATATGACACGTAGATCAAATATGTAATTTACTTATTATGAGATACTTAAATAGAACATTAGATGAAAGAAATACTTTCTTACCTGTTTGACCACAAGACCCTGACAAAGGATGATGCAAAAGAGGTGTTAACAAATATTGCTTCGGGGAAATACAACGATCCGGAGATTGCTGCGTTCGTTTCAGTTTACCTGATGCGGGCCATAACAGTGGAAGAACTTACAGGCTTCAGAGATGCCCTGCTTGATTTGTGCATTCCGATTGATCTTTCAGAATTCAATACCATTGATGTCTGTGGTACTGGCGGTGATGGAAAAAATACATTCAATATCTCCACACTCACATCCTTTATCGTGGCAGGAACGGGAGAGAAAGTGGCGAAGCACGGGAATGTCAGCGTCTCTTCCAACTGTGGTTCCTCAAATCTGATGGAGTATTACGGATACAAGTTTTCGAATGACAATGATAAGTTGCGAAGGGAGATGGATCGTGCCGGTATAACTTTCCTGCACGCTCCCCTGTTCAACCCGGCCATGAAAAATGTTGCCCCCGTGCGGAAGAGCTTGCGCATGAAAACATTTTTCAACATGCTGGGACCCATGGTTAATCCTTCATCCCCGGGAAACCAACTGGTAGGAGTTTTTAGCCTGGATGTGGCCCGGCTGTACAATTACATCTACCAGGACTCAGCCACCAATTTCACCATCATCCACTCCCTCGACGGGTATGATGAGATCTCACTGACCGGGCCCTTTAAAGCCTATACAGATGCCTGGGAACGAACGATTCAACCCGAAGAGACCGGGCTGAATAAGCTGAATCCTGACCAGATCTATGGTGGAGAGACCGTCGAAGAGGCAGGTAAAATATTTATCGATATCCTGGAAGGAGCGGGAACTATGGCACAAAACCAGGCGGTGATCGCCAATGCAGCATTTGCGTTGCAGACCATGGACAGGAACCTAAGCATGGCGGATGCTGTCGGAAAGGCTGAAGATTCGCTGCTTTCAGGGAAGGGACTGAATACATTTAAAAAGCTGATCGAACTGCAATGACCAAGACCATACTGGATACCATAACAGAGCACAAACGGATGGAAGTGCTTAAGCGGAAAAACAGGAAGCCGCTGCAGCAACTGAAGAGCAAGCCGCTTTATAACCGGGTTCCTGAAAATCCGAAAAGTTTTTTCGAACCTGACCGTCCGTGCGTGATCGCGGAATACAAGCGAAAATCTCCTTCAAAAGGGATGCTGTCGGACAGTGCCAACCCCGTACCCGTGGTAACTGCATACAAGGAGGGTGGAGCCAGTGCTGCAAGCATACTGACTGATCGTGATTTCTTCGGGGGCTCTTTTCGGGACCTGGAAAATGTAAAAACCTCTCTGCCGGATCTGCCTTTGCTTAGGAAGGATTTTATGATTGATCCTTACCAGGTTTATGAAGCAAAAGCATATGGTGCGGATATTATTCTGCTGATAGCCGCCATACTGGACAGAGAAGAGGTTCGGGAGATGACACAACTGGCTGTTTCCCTTGGATTGCATGTTCTGCTGGAAGTGCACGATGAACAGGAGCTGGACCATTGGGTACCGGATATCAGCATGGTCGGGGTCAATAACCGTGATCTCAGGAACTTCAGTGTGGACCTGCAACGTTCGATTGACCTGGTCAGTAAGCTTCCTGGCGAAGTGTTGAAGGTGTCGGAGAGTGGCCTGAATGAACCAAAAGACGTTTTAAGCCTCTTTAAAGAAGGGTACGATGGATTTCTGATGGGAGAGCGTTTTATGAAAACAGCCGATCCGGGTGCTGCCTTCAAGGATTTTATGGAACACCTCAATAACCAGTGATATGGACCAGTTGAAATGCAAAGTGTGTGGCCTCACAGATCCTCAAAACGTGGCGGAAGTAAGTGCACAACTGCCCGATTACATGGGGTTTATCTTTTATCCACGCTCATTGCGCTACGTAGGACACCATCCCGATCCGGCCTTGTTCAAAGCTGTGCATGATGGTGTGGAAAAGACTGCTGTATTCGTGAATGAATATTATGAACGGATGATTGGTATCACGGGTAAATTCGGGATCAGGACCATACAATTGCATGGGATGGAATCACCTGAAATATGTCATTCATTGCGATCCCATGGATTAAATGTGATTAAGGTTTTTCCAGGCGATCAACTGGAGAATGCCCGGTTGCTGAAAGATTATGAGGAGGTAGCAGATTACTTTTTGTTTGATACCCCTACAAGATCCCATGGCGGTAGCGGACGGAAATTTGACTGGGCGAGGCTGGAAAAATGCCGGTCACCAAAGCGTTTTTTCCTGAGTGGCGGCATATCTGTTGATGACGCTGAGTATGTTCGGGCATTGGATTTAAAAGGATTGTATGCTGTAGACATCAACAGCAGGTTTGAAACAGCCCCGGGAGTTAAGGATCCGGAGCTTGTAGGGGATTTTATAAATACATTACGAAATGGAAAAGGGTAATTCATATCATGTAGACGCGAACGGATTTTACGGGCCTTACGGGGGTGCATTTATTCCTGAAATGCTGTATCCCAACATCAAGGAACTGGAAGATCAGTATATGGAGATCATATATTCTTCCGAATTTCAGCAGGAGTTCCGGGGGTTGTTGAAGGATTATGTGGGAAGACCCACACCTTTGTACCATGCCGGAAGACTCTCGGCTCATTATGGCACAAATATCTTTCTCAAGCGGGAAGACCTGAACCATACTGGTGCGCACAAGATCAATAATACAGTGGGTCAGATCATCCTGGCAAGGCACCTGGGAAAGCCCCGTATCATTGCCGAGACAGGAGCAGGTCAGCACGGTGTTGCCACTGCAACGGTGTGTGCACTTGCCGGACTTGAGTGTGTTGTGTATATGGGAGCACTCGATGTGGAACGGCAGGCACCGAATGTGCTTAAAATGCAGATGCTGGGGGCGGAGGTCAGGCCGGTGCACAGCGGGAATAAAACGCTAAAGGATGCCACGAATGAGGCGATACGGGACTGGATCAATAATCCTGTCGATACGCATTATATCATTGGTTCGGTTGTGGGGCCACATCCCTATCCTGATATGGTCACAAGGTTCCAGGCAGTGATCAGCGAAGAGATTAAATCACAGTTGCAGGAAAAGACAGGCAGGGATTATCCCGATTTCCTGGTGGCATGCGTGGGAGGCGGAAGTAATGCAGCGGGGACCTATTATCATTATATGGATGACCTCCGTGTGAAATTGGTGTCTGTTGA
>CAZOXI010000133.1:5412-7838 GCA_964583445.1 uncultured Bacteroidaceae bacterium
GAAGCAGCCGGATTGGGAGTGGATACAGATCAGTCAGCTGCAACCTCCATCCTTGGAAGGGACGGGATCATACACGGGAGCAAAACCCTGCTGATGCAAAATGCTGATGGTCAGATCACGGAACCCTATTCCATCAGTGCGGGCCTGGATTATCCCGGGATCGGACCGATCCATGCCTGGCTCAACAGGAGTGGAAGGGCCGAAGTGTTGAATGTTACAGATCAACAGGCACTGGATGCAGCTTATCAGCTCACCCATATGGAAGGAATCATCCCGGCGCTTGAGACTGCACATGCCCTGGCTGCACTTGATCAGCTGGAGATGAAACAGGATCAGAATGTAGTAATCAATCTCTCTGGCAGGGGAGACAAGGATATGGATACATATGCCCGCCACCTCCCCGGCAACGATAAACCCAGTGAATGAATAAAGTTAAACCGTTCTATGTACAACAAATGAAAATCAGAACGATTTAAAAAATTTGCACTTTAAATAAAAATATAAGCAGGTGAACAGAATTGATCGATTATTTGCTGAAAAGAGGGAACGGATCCTCTCTATATACACTACTGCCGGATACCCGGACCTTGACGATACCGTCCCGGTTATTAAAGCACTGGAGGAGAGTGGTGCCGATATGATTGAACTCGGGATGCCTTTTTCTGATCCCCTGGCAGATGGAGAGGTGATCCAGCAGAGCAGCCAGGCGGCACTTGCCAATGGCATGAATATGCGCCTGCTGTTTGAGCAGATCTCGGAACTCAGGAAGGAGGTACAGCTCCCGGTCATCCTGATGGGGTATCTGAATCCGGTAATGCAGTTCGGATTTGAGAAGTTTACCATGAAATGTAAGGAGGTTGGCATTGACGGTTTGATCCTTCCGGACCTGCCATTACATATTTACCAGGCAGAATACCGACACTTTGTTGAAGCGGCAGACCTGAAAATGATCATGCTGATCACACCCCAGACAAGCGAGGAACGAATACATATGATCGCAGACGCATCCGGAGGTTTCCTGTACATGGTGGCTGATTCATCTACCACCGGGGCACGCGACGGGATCAAAGATACACAGCTGGAATATTTTTCCAGGATTGAAAAGATGCAACTCAGTATTCCCCGTTTGATCGGTTTTGGTATCTCAAACAGTGAAACTTTTAACCTGGCCTGCAAGCATGCACGTGGTGCCATCATTGGCAGCGCGTTCCTGCGGGCATTAGGCAGTGAAAATGTAAAAACAGTTGAAGAAAAAGTAAAGGATTTCGTCCGGTCTATTCTGGGGTGAGCTCATTATTGAACCAGAGGATCAACTTAACACCACCACGCAACCCCGTCATTCCCGAACTTATTTCTGAAGCTGGCGAAAGAGAAATATCCGAGGAGGGATCTGATGCCCGCCCTTCATTAAGCTCACTGCCTGTGTCATAAAGTAAACCGCCTTCCACGCCCAATGAGAGTTTTTTCATGTGGAACATGGCTTCCAAACCTGCTTCTGCCATGGGACTTATGGCATTCAGAACAAGGCGATTGTTTTCATAATAGTACCTCGTGCTGATAATCAGGGATACTTCATCCCTGACATAACCCAGTCGCAGGTCTCCATAGGCAGACACGCTTAGGCGAAACGAATTGGATGCTGTGCTCAGCAACCTGTAACTGGCTGATAAGCCAAGCTGGTAAGCTGATACCACCTGGTCAAGATTCAGGTATCCGGAATAGTCGGTATAATTTGCCAGTGTCCCTGTGGTTGAGAATGCATACACTAATCCATATCTCAGTTTTTCAGTGTGTTGCCTGAACAGGTTCATTCTTATACTGGTGAAAGGTGGAAAGGAATTAAGACCGCGTGCTTCCACGGGTAACCTTGAGATAAGCGTTTCCTGGTAGGATTTCAGAGCGGCAAGTTCATAGGTGCCGATGCCACCCGTAATACTGATACCGGAGCCCTGTCCTTTTGCCTGGACAAGGAAGAAAAGTAAAATGATAGTGATGGTTAATTTTTGCATGCCGATATTTACACCTTCTCTTTTAATTGATTTCGTTTTTGAGCATCCTTTTCTTTTTGTGATATGTAGGTTTAATCTGTGAAAAACTGAACTGTCCAGACCGTGTCGGAGAGGAAAAACTCTGCATCCAAAGCATCGGCAAGGCTGCCGGTATATGACCGGTAATAGGCCTTGAGGGTAATGTCATATGTTTCCCCGTCGTAAATATATTCCGGGTAAAACCAGAGGCTGTCAACAAGCGTATCAGATCGAAACAACTGCTGGTTTTCCAGGAAAAGGTCGGCAAAGTATAGTGTACCCGTATCGATGCTGATCTCATACCTGAACAGCAGGCTGTCCACGATCGTAATGCTGTCAATTGTGTCAAAATTTGAAGTTATGCGCACCGTGGGATTATAATTAGGTTCGATCACTTCA
>CAZOXI010000134.1:0-7802 GCA_964583445.1 uncultured Bacteroidaceae bacterium
ATTACCTCCTCGCCCTTTTCAACCAGGCACTCGATCACGTTGGCCAGTGCATGCTTTGCCCCGGTGCTCACCACAATCTGTGCAGGCGAATAATCCAGGTCATTGTCTCTTTTCAGCTTGTCAACAATTGCCTGGCGTAAAGCCGGGTAACCAGGAACCGGAGCATAAAAGGAAAAGTTATCATCAACAGCTTTTTTAGCTGCCTCCTTAACATGGTCAGGGGTAAAAAAGTCGGGTTCACCGACACTGAGGTTAATGATATCGATGCCCTTTTCTTTAAGATCCCGTCCTTTCTGGTTCATGGCGATGGTGGCAGAAGGTGATAAGGCCTTAATTCTGGATGATAATCTTTCCATAATGATTGGTTTTAATGAATTGTTGAAATATGTTTGATAGCGTAAAAATACAGTTTTAATTATAAATTAATTAATATTGTAAGGTACTACTTTCAAAAAATAATTCACATGGAGATTTTGCTTGAAATCCTGAAATATACCATACCCGCGCTGATCCTTTTCTTTACTGTGTATTTGTTCCTGAAAACATGGAGCAAACAAGAAGATAAGCGCAGGAAGCATGAGTTCAACATGCATTTGAAAGATGATATTCTGCCGGTCCGCCTGCAGGCTTACGAAAGGATTATCCTGTTCCTGGAAAGGATTGCGCCTGAATCGATATTAATGCGCATCAGGCGACAAGGCATGACCGCTGCACAGCTTCAGGAAGAATTGCAAAACACCATCCGCCATGAATACGATCACAATCTTTCCCAGCAAACGTATGTCAGCAGCGATGCCTGGAAAATGGTGCAGATGGCCAAAAACCATATTCTCAAGATCATCAACGATTCAGCAGGCGAACTGAAAGGAGAGGCCAGTGGCGCTTCCCTCGGGAAACTGATCCTCGAAAGGGTGATGGAATTACAAACACCTCCTTCCCAGGTCGCCATCGACTTCCTGAAAAAGGAGGTGCAGGAGTTGTTCTTAAATTAATGATCAGACTGCTTTGTACAGTCACCAACAGTTCATCCTGATTGTAAACAGCAACCTCTTTGCAAATTCAGCATATAATTTTTCTGTGCAGCGGATCTTATTTGATCAACTCCACACTGCGTTTTACAAACCTGGCCAGGTCCTCGCCCTTCAGCATATTATTGGCCAGTAGTGCCAGGTCGATCAGTTGCTTGACGAGCTTATCGCTCTTGCCGTATTTCTTCAGCTTTTCGATCCTGTCGTTCTCGAGCTTATCGATCTTTTTCTGGAGATCCTCCAGCTTATCTTTATCTGCCTGGTCGATCTCTTCTTCTTTCTTTCCTTCTTTTTTCTTCTCCAACGCAGCACGCTCATCACTAAGCTTATTCTTCTCCTCACGAAGTTCACTCACCTGTTTACCCAGTTTCTTATCTGTCTTCTCCAGGATCTTGCCAACAAGGGGATGATCGGTATTGACAATCAGGTTGAATGAGTCGGGCATATTGCCATAAAATGCAGCACCACCCCCAAGTTCGGACATATCTTTCATCCGGCGCATAAATTCACTCTGGGTAATAATCACCGGCTGACCTGTTTCGCCCATACTTTCGAAACTTACAATGAAATGATTACTGTTGTTCAGCTGAGACTGGAACACCGGTGTCAGGTCGGCCTTCTGTTCTGCAGAAAGCTTGTCCTCGGTGGATTCATCCTTTGGCACCAGCTTATCGATGGTATCTGAATCCACCCTTGCAAACCTGGCATCCTTCAATTTCGTCTCCACATGATTGACGAAGTGCACATCCAGTTGCCCGTCAAATACCAACACATCGTATCCTTTTGCTTTTGCGGCTTCAATATAACTGAACTGCTTGTCTTTGTCAGTGGTATAGAGGTATACCACCTGCTTGTCCTTATCGGTTTGCTCTGGCTTGATCAGCTTCTCATATTCCTCAAAAGTGAAATATTTACCATCCGTGTTTTTCAGCAGCGCAAATTTAGCTGCACGGTCATAGAACTTCTCCTCGGAGATCATTCCATAGTTGATAAAAAGCTTCAGGTCATCCCATTTCTTTTCGAATTGCTCCCGGTCGTTCTTGAATATCTCCTCCAGTTTGTCTGCTACTTTTTTCATGATATGAGAGGAGATCTTTTTCACATTGGAATCACTCTGCAGGTAGCTCCTGGAAACATTCAGAGGAATATCCGGAGAGTCCAGCACACCATGCAGCAGGGTCAGGAATTCAGGTACAATATCCTCAACTGAATCAGTGATGAACACCTGGTTGGAATATAGCTGGATCTTGTTGCGCTGTACTTCCACATTGTTGCTGATCTTTGGAAAATACAGGATGCCGGTCAGGTTAAAAGGATAATCCACGTTCAGGTGGATATTGAACAGCGGCTCATCTGCCATGGGATAGAGGTCGCGATAGAAATCTTTGTACTGTTCCTCTTTTACCTCTGAAGGCGGTATGGTCCAGAGTGGTTTGGTATCATTGATAATATTGTCCTTATCGGTCTCCACCTCCTTGCCATCTTTCCAGTCTTTCTCCTTTCCAAATGCAATTTCAATGGGAAGGAACCGGCAATACTTGGTAAGCATTTCATTAATGCGTTGTTCCTCCAGGAACTCTTCCGAATCTTTATCCAGGTGCAGGATCACATCGGTACCGCGGCGGTCGCGTGTTGCATCTTCGAGGGTAAATTCAGGACTGCCGTCACAGCTCCACTGATGAGCTTTATCTTCTTCTTTCCATGATTTGGTAATCAGTTCTACTTGATCAGAAACCATAAAAGCAGAATAAAAACCAAGTCCGAAGTGGCCGATAATTGCGTTGCTGTCCTTCTTATATTTTTCCATGAACTCCTCGGCACTGGAAAAAGCAATCTCGTTGATGTACTTTTCAATCTCTTCTGCGGTCATTCCGATGCCTGCATCCGATACTGTGATCGTTTTCTTCTTTTTGTCAACATTCACCCGGATCGTCAAATCCCCCAGCTCTCCTTTAAAATCGCCAACCGACGCCAGCGTTTTCAGTTTCTGGGTAGCATCCACTGCATTGGATATCAGCTCCCGCAGAAAAATCTCATGGTCGGAATAGAGGAATTTTTTAATGATCGGAAAAATGTTATCCGTCGTTACATTGATCTTACCTTTTTGCATTGTATTCTGATTTTTATTCATTTCTAACCGCAGGGAACTTTTCAAACATAATGCCAAGTCAGGATCACTGACATTACGTCATAAAAGCTGGCCGGGACTGAAAATTATGGCAGGAATTAATGTATCTCACAGTACCTGCTGAAGGAATTTGTTCATCTATGTCAGGAATAGGAGCATCAGACATCACGCGATGTAGACACTTGTTCATCTGTGGCAGGAATAGGAGCATCTGACATCGCGTGGTGTAGAAACTTGTTTATCTGTAAAAGAATATGAATGAATAACCTTGATCCTGCTGCATCCAATATTACCAGTGCCCGTCGGAATGAGTTTCCTTATTCATTACGCGCATCAATATCCTCCTCCAGCACCCAGACCCCTTTTGTGAATTTCAGCCCGTCGTAAGAACCGTCCGGACCATAAAACTGGTAATTGCCGCTATAGATAGGATGCAAAGGTACAAGGTGATCGTAAACGATCATGTCCATCGCTTCATTGTATCTGACTGACACAGCAAGGTCTGCAGAATATTCCAGTACTACCCTGTCCTGCATGTTCCCTTCGATCAGGAACTGATCTTCGAGAAACACAGGCTTCTCCCGTTGGAGCGTCATTACTTCGATGGTTTTTAATGAAGTACTTGAATTATTAAGATCTGCACCTATTAAGGTATAGAACACCTTTCTCCTGTATTTTTTGGTAACCAGGTCGTAATATATTTTTCCGTCCCAATGGTCGATCTCCTGTTTAAAATCATTGTCGTGCACATGTTCGCCGGATGCAGGTCTGAGTTTGAAAATTTCCGGTTCATCTTTTTCACTCACCTGTATGAAAGCTGAATAGCGATAGTCATTCCTGCTGACCTGGTACAACCAGGAAAACACCTTGACATGACCATCATCTGATGACAGTTTTCCGATCTGGTTCAGTTTTGACCACGTATGATCGAAGGACCCCGGCAGTTGTAATGCAGCATTGAATGCAGAATCGATCGCATGGTATAGATCCAGCTGCGGGCCTGCAGCATCCTGGTTATACAGCTGATCAAACATGGATTTTAATTGTGTTTCTGCCCTGATGATCTCCAGGTATGCAGCATCATCCTGTCCTGGTAAGGTAACACATAGGGCCCAAATCAACATGACTGTAAAGATCCGCTTCATTCCAGGTTGTTTATCAGTATAACGTGTAATCAGCAAAAAACTTATGTGCTCGAACGGTCCAGCGCATCAAGCAACATGCTAACGGATTCCCTGACTTCTTTATCGGAAATAATCAGCGGCGGTGCAATCCTGAATGCATTGCTACAAAACAGGAATTGGTCCAGGACAATCCCATTTTCAAAAATGTGCTGCATGAGTTTTTCCCTGTCGACCTTCTCATTGAATTGCACAGCCAGGAAGAGTCCCTTTCCACGCACATGATCGATCCCTTCGTGCACCATTAACTCCCGGTACAATGCACCCATTGCATTGGCATGTTCGATCAGTCCGTGTTGCGCAATATACTCTTGTGCAGCCAATCCGGCTGCACAACTTACCGGGTGGCCACCGAAGGTAGTGATGTGCCCCAGTGCCGGATGATGTGTAAGGGTCTGCATTCTTTCATGGCTGCTGATAAAAGCACCAAGTGGCATTCCTCCTCCAAAGCTCTTTGCAAAACAAACAATATCAGGTTGCACTCCGTAATGTTCGAAGGCGAATAATTTTCCTGTCCGTCCAAATCCGGTCTGTATCTCATCCAGTATCATCAGGGCACCGGTCGCATTGCATCGCTCCCTCACCTTCTCCAGGAAACCCTGCTCCGGCACAATGATCCCGGCCTCTGCCTGGATCGGTTCAATGACTACTCCGGCAGTTTCTTCTGTGATCTGTTCCAGTCCGGCCGCATCATTGAAATCAAGATGTATGATCCCCGGCAACATTGGCAGGTATCCCATCTGGAAGGCAGGATCACCAATAATGCTCATTGCACCATGCGTACTCCCATGGTAAGCTTTATTGAAGGCGACAATTCCCGGCCTCCCTGTAGCTCTTTTGGCCAGTTTCATTGCCCCTTCTATTGCTTCACTGCCGGAATTCACATAGTATACAACATCAAGGGATTCAGGCAGGTGGTTGACGATCCAATTGGCATATTTTGTTTGCGGTGACTGAACAAATTCACCATACACCATCAAATGCATATGTTGTTCAGCCTGCTTCTTCACAGCCTCAACGACGGCCGGATGACCATGGCCCAATGCTGAAACGGAGACACCGGAAACCAGGTCGGTATAGCGCTTTCCTTCGGGCGTGTAAAAATAGATGCCTTCAGCCCGTTCGATTTCCATCTGCAGCGGAGAACCTGAAGTCTGTCCAACATGCTGCAGAAAAATTTGCCGGTTAGATATTGTCATGGATCGCGGACTGGAAAAGTGTTTTTACTTGATGATGAGATTGATATCCTTCATCAACTTTTCCTTGTAAGATTTTCCGATAGGGATGGATTTAGCCGAGTCTTCCGTTTTAACGATCACTGAGTTATCCTCAATCACCTCAATTCTACTGGTATTCACGATGTAAGAGCGATGCACACGTGTAAACTTCCTGGGGGGCAACTTTTGCTCAATTGCTTTCATCGTAAAATGGATCGTATACTTATCTTTGTATGTATTGAAGATCACATAATTTTCAAGTGCTTCGATCCACAAAATCTCGTCGTATTTTAACCGAACAAGTGTGGAATTTTTCTTGATGAAAATTTCGTTGCCTCCTGACTGTTCAGTACCCGCATCACGTGTCCGCTTCTCAACTTTCTCAATGGCCTGGAGAAAACGCTTGTAGCTCACCGGCTTGAGTAGGTAATCTGTGACATCATAGTTGTATGAATCGACAGCATACTTTCCTTTTGATGAAAATATGATCACCTGTGGTTGCGTCAACAAGCTGTCAAGGAAATCAATACCGGACATTTCGGGCATCTCTATATCAAGGAAGATCAGGTCGACAGCATCGTCTTTTTTCAGAATATTGATGCATTGTACCGGATCAGAACAGGAATGCCTCAGCACCAATCCTTCGGTCTTGTTGATGAACTCCTCCAGTATCCTCCTGGAAAGATCATCATCATCTAAAATAATACAATTCATAGGTCCGTGGGTTAATCATCGAAAATCTTGGACTAATAGCACATGTATCTCAACTAATCAAAGGTAAACATAAAAATCAATTTGCAGAAGCATACAAAGTTAAAAAATCAACAGTGATATTTTTTTTTAAACCCTTGTTCAATCCGCGAAATATGATTCACCGAGTTTTTAATCCAATGATACCTTATTTTCTCATTCTCTGCTGGTTTTAAATTCCAATGTATATCAGAAGCACGCAATTTTTGATTGAGCTCATAGAGGATGATCGCCGCAGAGACCGAAATATTAAAACTTTCGGTAAACCCGACCATTGGAATTTTAACATATTCATCAGCAAGGTCCATTGCTTTCTCAGTCAGCCCTGTCATTTCCGTTCCCAGCATGATCGCCACTCTGCCTTTTTCAAGGTCCAGGTCTGCCAATTCTACATCTTCGGTATGAGGTGTGGCCGCGATGATCCGGTACCCTTGTTCCTTCAGCGAGTGAATAGCTTTTTCAGTATTATTTTTTTCCTTATTATAATGATAAAGTGTAAGCCACTGGGCAGCTCCCAGTTCTACCTCCGGATTCAATTCATAGCTGTTACGGTTCTCCACAATGTGCACATCCTGGATGCCAAAACAATCACAAGTCCGCAACACCGCACTTGCATTATGCGGCTGGTAAATATCCTCCAAAAGCACTGTAATATACCTGGTACGATCCTTCAATAATCTGTCAATAAGTGCCAGCCGGTTTTCATTTACCATGGGCAGGAGAAACTCCATGAGTGCCTTATCATATTCAGTCATTGTAGAAAAACCTTTTATACAGACTCAACAAATATACCACTAAAAAAGCCGGCTCGTTATTGAGTCGGCTTTTTAAAAATTCAGTTCAAATATCTTACTTAACAGCGTCGGACAATTCAGCGCCAGCTTTGAACTTAACAACTTTTTTAGCTGCAATCTTAATTTCAGCACCAGTTTGTGGGTTGCGGCCGGTTCTCGCTCCTCTTTCTGAAACAGAGAATGAACCAAAACCAACTAATGCAACTCTATCACCTTTTTTCAGTGCGTCAGTTGTAGTTGAAATGAATGCATCAAGAGCTCTTTTTGCGTCAGCCTTGGTTAAATTAGCTTCGGCAGCAATTGCATCAATTAATTGAGCTTTGTTCATAATAATGAAATTTTAGGGTTAGTAATAATATTTTTTGTTCACTCCAAACACGTAAACAAATATATAGAAATTCTCTGCGCACACAAATATAAACCCCAAAAAATCCCGTATTTGTTGATAAAACAGCGTGTTTTCTTCATAAACCCGGACATTTTAACATCAAAAATGTGTCATTTGAAACGCTGAAAGCCTCATATATAAAGGTACAGCGCTTGAACGACACATTCAACACATTGCTCCACAACAGACTTTATATTCCTGAATATCTGTAATTTACATATTTTTTAAATTATCCTCCTGCAGAAAATAAAATTTTACTAATTTTGCGCCCGGAGGAATGGCAGAGTGGTCGAATGCGGCGGTCTTGAAAACCGTT
>CAZOXI010000135.1:0-7775 GCA_964583445.1 uncultured Bacteroidaceae bacterium
AAATAAATGCCCAGGTGGCGGAATTGGTAGACGCGCTAGTTTCAGGGACTAGTGTACGCAAGTACGTGAAGGTTCGAGTCCTTTCCTGGGCACCAAAAAGATGAGGTTGTTTCAAAAGTGAGGCAGCCTTTTTTTTTGTTTCTACAGGTGGCGGAACCGAGGAGGAGGAACGACGACGAGCTCATGACATGCATCCATCCGGAGTATGCAAATTATTATAATATTTTTGTTTATTCGAACTCTGAAATAATCAGCATCATTGACTATTTATGATGCTCGCTTACCATTCGTTCTCTTGGCTCTACTGAAGATCCATCAGGTAGCGTGGAATTTATCTGGACGCCTTCAGGTGAAATCCATGTTGATTCGGATGAATTCTTCCTCCCGGGGGTTTCATTTTTTATTTTAAAGCGTAACTTTGGCTACAATTTCGGTAAACATATACACAAACAGATCCACAATGAACAGAGACAATCAACTTTTTAGCCTGATTGACCAGGAGTACCAGCGACAAAAACAGGGAATCGAACTTATTGCTTCGGAAAATTTTGTAAGTGAACAGGTCATGGAGGCCATGGGTTCATGCCTTACTAATAAATATGCAGAGGGATATCCCGGTAAGCGGTATTATGGAGGCTGTGAAGTGGTCGATAAGGTGGAGCAACTGGCCATTGATCGTTTATGTGAACTCTATGGAGCCGAATACGCCAATGTGCAGCCGCATTCAGGCGCACAGGCGAATATGGCAGTGTTCCTGATGGTTTTGAAGCCCGGGGATACCTTCATGGGACTTGATCTTTCGCACGGTGGCCACCTGTCACATGGCAGTCCAGTGAATAGTTCTGGGATCCTTTACAACGCGATCAGCTATGGTCTGGATGAGGAGACTGGCCTGATCAATTACGATACAATGGAGGAGACCGCGCTGAAGGAACGTCCAAAGCTGATCGTTGGTGGTGCCTCTGCTTACTCCCGTGAATGGGACTATGCGCGCATGCGTGCCATTGCAGATAAGATCGGCGCTCTGTTCATGGTGGACATGGCACATCCTGCTGGTTTGATCGCTGCAGGACTACTTGACAACCCGCTTCAATATGCACATATTGTTACTTCCACCACGCATAAGACATTGCGTGGTCCGAGAGGTGGCATTATTTTAATGAGGAAGGACTTTGAAAATCCATGGGGGATTACTACGAAGAAAGGCGTGGTCAGGACCATGTCCTCCCTGCTCAATTCGGGTGTCTTTCCCGGTATCCAGGGAGGTCCGCTGGAACATATCATTGCTTCAAAAGCAGTGGCTTTCGGGGAGGCGCTGACACCCGAATTTAAAACTTACCAGGAACAGGTAAAGAAAAATGCTTCAGTGATGGCTGATGCCTTTATCAGCAAAGGATATAAGGTGGTTTCCGATGGGACAGACAACCACTCCATGCTGATCGACCTGCGGTCAAAATTCGAAGATATTACCGGGAAGCAGGTGGAAAATATCCTGGTGGAGGCTGATATTACAGTCAATAAGAACATGGTGCCTTTTGATTCACGTTCACCTTTCCAGACCAGTGGTATACGCGTGGGAACGCCGGCCATCACCACGCGCGGGGTGAGGGAAGACATGATCCCGTTGATTGTCAACTTTATTGATGAAGTGATCAGCAATATTGAGGATAAGGTGGTGATCGAAAAGGTACGAAAGCAGGTAAACGAAGTGATGAATGAATACCCGATGTTCGCCTGATCTGTGTATATGGAGTGGTATCTCATCATTGCCGTTATTGCAGTTGGTTTCATTGCAGGACTGATCAACACCCTGGCAGCAGGAGGGTCGCTTCTTGCACTACCCATGCTGATCATACCACTTGGAATTCCATCAGTGAATGCCAACGCCATTAACCGGATCGCCATCCTGTTGCAAAATATCATCGGGGTACGAAGATTTCAGCAGAAAAATGTATTGAACCTTGCGACCGATTACAGGGTGGGTATCCCGGCAGTTGTCGGCTCCCTGATCGGTGCATTCATTGCCACAATTATTTCGGTGCCAGCCATGGATGCAGCCATTGGGATTGTGATGCTGGTGATGTTCCTGGTGATCCTGGTGGATCCCAACAGCTGGGTCAAAGACAGGAAGGATCAACCACCCCTGAAGCAGTGGTTGCAGTATATGATTTTCTTCCTCATAGGCGTATATGGCGGTTTCCTGCAGGCAGGTGTTGGTTTTTTCTTATTATCAGGACTGGTGTTGGGTTGCGGATTTGACCTGGTCAAAGCGAACGCAGTAAAAGTACTGATCATCCTCCTCTACACCCCCTTTGCACTGGGCATATTTATTTTCCAGGGACTGCTTACATGGGAATATACATTGTATGGTCTGCTGCTCGCTGCCGGAAACATGGCCGGAGCTTATGTGGGGGTGAATGTGGCAGTGAAATGGGGCGCAAAGTTTCTGAGGTACATGTTGCTCGCAGCCATCCTGATCGCAGCTGTAAAGTTATTGGTGCCGCAACTAAAGGCCGTGTTTGGATAGAGTCAGACGGTTCGGTGATGTATCTCCTCGCTATTGGAGGATGTAGCTGTGTGGAGGATTAAGGCTCAATTGTATATTTAATCCAACCGGTTTGTCTGAAAGTAGCATTCTGATCGCTGGTGAACTTGGTCCTCCGGGCGGCTTCTAATACATTATCCCAGATACATTTGTCACTGAAATCAGCAGACTGCACACTTGCACCTACCACATTTCCATCCCGGTCGACCTGAATTTCAACAGTAACCACTATTCGGCTGGTCACCGTACATTCATCTACGTTTGGCTTGGGGAGTGTTCCGACGGCCTTCCTGTCGCCGAGTCCGTAATTGGAGTTCCCCAGTCCGCTGCCATCCCCATAGTTGGAAGCGCCGGTCGTCCCTGTAGTACTCCCCTGGTTGGTCCCCGAACCCGGATCAACCCCTTCAGAACCTTCCTGCTCACCAGTACCCTGGCGTCCTAACGCATTCCTGCCAAGGTTGTCCAGCCGGCTGGCTTGTTCTTCCTGTTTCCGACGTTCCTCTTCGATCCTTCGCTGCTCGGCCAGTTTTTCCTGCCTGATCCGCTCTTCTTCTTCCCTTCGTATCCGCTCCGCTTCCTGTTCTTTCCTTATCCTTTCTGCCTCGGCCTGTTGCCTGGCGATCTCTTCCGCAGTAGGCTGCGGATCCTCCTTCACCACCACTTCTTCCACATCCTGTGTATTGTCAGCAGGGGCAGTTTCTGCAACTGATGGTTCCGGGGGTGTATATTCAGGCACCTCTTCCTGGATATCCTCTGTCACAGCAGGTTCAGGAGTGCCCTGGTTGACTTCATCGCCCCGGGGTTCAACAGCGCCAAATCCTGTATCATCGGTACCGAAGTTCACCAGCACGCCCTCTTCCTCAGGTGGCGGATCCGGGAAGGTCAGGCCTCCAAGGATCAGCAGGGCAAGCACCAACCCGTGGATCGTAATCGTTCCTATTAAACCTCTCCTGTTGATTCGCATGATGGATCTAACTTACTGGTTTCGTTCCAAGGATCACCCTGTACCGGTTTTTCTTGGCGATGTTCAGTACCGCAAAAACTTCTTCCATTACAAGGGACCTGTCGGCGTTGAGCCGGATTGTTGGGGTGTCACCATAGGGCTCCAGCATTCTCCGGAGCACTGGCTCCAGCTCGCTCATGGTATAGGACTGGTCCTCGACATATACAGTCTTGTCATTGGCTATAGACAGCACCAGCACAGGGCTTGCCTGGGTCTGGTTATTGCTTTCAGGCAGCTCGACATGCCTGGATGCAGGCACAATCAGGGTTGTCGTGAGCATAAAAAAGATCAACAGCAGGAACACAATGTCTGTCATTCCGGACATTGCAAAACTGATATTTCTTTTATTCCTCGACTGTATAGCCATCAGAGTAATTTTATTACTACAGTATAGTTCCTTTCGGCAGCGATATTCATCACCTTCACGGCATCCTCTACCGATACCTGGGGCGACGTCACGACTTTTACGGTCGGTTCTGCCTGTCCTGCAAGTTTAGCATCCAAAACCGTACCAAGATTTTCATACTGGATCGTCACGCCATCCACGGTAATCCTTGAATTGCTGTATACCGTTACTGTTGGTACCGACGACTCCACAGTAACAGGGGTACGCCCCGGGCTTGGCATGAGCAGTTTTACTGCATTGGGAGCGATCAGGGTAGAGGTGAGCATGAAAAATATCAGCAACAGGAATACAATGTCAGTCATCCCCGACATTGCAAAATTATTCAGCACCCTGTTTTTATTCCTGATTGCCATGAAAATATTTATTTAGCCGGTTCGTTGAGCAGGTCGATAAATTCAGTAGAGCTTGCCTCCATGTTATTGATCACTTTGTCGACCCTGGCAACAAGGGTATTATAGGCAAAAAACGCGATAATACCTACGATCAGTCCGGCAACGGTGGTGATCAATGCCGTATAGATACCGCCCGAGAGTTCACCTACATTGATGTTGTTCCCGGCAGTGGACATCTGGTGGAATGCCTGTACCATACCGATCACTGTTCCCAGGAATCCGATCATGGGGGCCCCGCCGGATACACTTGCCAGTGTTGGTAAACCGCGCTCGAGTTTATATACTTCCAGTCGCCCCACATTTTCGATGGCTGCATTGACATCGTTAAGGGGACGCCCGATCCTTGATATACCTTTTTCGATCATGGCTGCAACAGGGTTGTCCGTAGATTGACAAAGCGTTTTCGCGGCATCTACTTTTCCATCCATGATATAGTCCTTGATCCTGTTCATGAAATTCTGATCGATGCTTGCGGCCTTCTTGATGGCGAACCAACGTTCAAAAAAGATATAGACAGCAACAAAACTCAGCAGCACGATCGGGATCATCACCCATCCTCCCTTGATCGCAAGATCGATAAACGATTCACGCGCTGTCCCTTCTGTCAGGGTGGTGTCTGCAGCAACACTTTGCAGGATAATAAATAGCTTCATATCTGATTAATTTTCTGGCGAATATATATAAAAAAACGAGATAGATCGGATTGTAGTATATGTCGTTATTAAGAAATTAATTTTCTTTTCAACAGGGAACCGCGTGAAAACTCCGCGTGCAAGCATTAAAATGCGAGATCCTTTCGCTGCCGGTTCAAAGATCCTTTCGCTGCCGGTTCAAAAAAACCTTTCGTGTCCGGTTCACTGGGGACCTTGTGTAGCTACAATATTTAACGCGATAGCGGTTCAGGTTGTTCTTCCCTGATCGCATCCCCGTTCTGCTCAATCGACTCCTCTTCAGCAGGGGACTGTTGCCCGTTCTTATTGAAGAGATCCCCGATGTTATTGAATTCGCTTCTGTAGATAAGGCCAACCCCCTGTGTGTAGAGAGAGGGTCTTACGACACGGTCATCATTGACCCTGTTAAAGGCTTTGAGACTTACTTTTTCCGTTACCCTGAATTCCAGGTTAAAATCTCCCACAATATTCGAAGCTTCACCTCCCGGGGTCGTAACCTCTTCGCTCAGCACATCCAGGTTTCCGCTGAATATGATGCGGTCATTCAAAAGCTGCGTGGAAAGTGCCACTTCAACTTCGTCGCTTGATATGGCATCACCGGGCCTGTAGTTCACTCCAATATCGAAATCATTACTGATCTGTGATAACCAATTACTCAACTGGTTGCTGAGTAGTTCACTTGCGGTAACGCCCGCAACCCCGGTGGAAGTTCCCCCGAGGGGAGCAGCGCCAAATTCTGAACTGCTGATGAAGTTATTGATCACCAGCAATGAGATAAACTGTCGCATCAGTTCTTCCTCTGTGCCGATGCTGGTTTCCACGATGGACCTTGTCTCCGGTTCAGCTGTAGGAAGCTCAATGCTGGGTTCAATGGTCGGGTTTTTTAACTCACCCTGCAATGAGATAAGGCAATGAACTGGAATCCGTTTTTTCATTTCTTCAGTTGGGTCCGGCGCCAGGCTGTATGTAGAAGCCTTGGTTTCGTATATTGCATCAAGATCAATAATCGCAGATGTTGGTGTTCCGTTCCAGCGGATGCTTCCGCCTGGTTCTACCCTGAACCGTTTGTTGATGACATTCTGAAGAGTGAACAAGTACTCACCCTCCTGGATGTATACATTTCCAAACATGCTGAGCTCCCCATTCTCGTCAATATTGATCGAGATCGCACCATTTCCGCTGGCTTCGATGATATCTCCTACTTTAGGGTCAAAGATCAATTGCACATTTGTGTTGGAGTTAATCTCCAGGTCCATTTCCAATGTGAACCAATTTTGGCGATTGGTTTCAGGAGGCAGCGAAGGTTCTGCGTTTTTTTCTGCCTGAATAAATGTGATGAAATCAGTGGTCTGTATCTGGGCTGCATTATACAAGGGTAATTTCAGATTGGTGAATTTTTCGGTATTCGCAGTTGCTCTTATCCGCACCTGGTCTGCAGGTCCGGCGATATTTGCAACTGCAGTTGCATAGATATCTCCATAAAATTGTTCATTGTCAAAACGCGTGGTAGAGAGGAAGTTAAAATTGTTAGCCTCGAGCCGTATATCAAATTCCAGGCTGCTGAAATCGTTGGTGACTACATTGCCTTTAGCTACCATGTTACCACCATGCTCATCCCTGACATTAAAAGCATCCAGGTAGATATCATTGTCTGAAATCCTGATTGCATCACTGGTTGTGTAGCGTGTTTTTGTCTTGCTTACACGGGCTGAAGCTTTATCAAGTGAAATGAATCCATTTACCAGTGGCTCTTCCATTGTCCCTGAGAGTTCCAGGCCCAGATCCACTGTTCCTGCTATCTCTTCAAGAATTCCCCCTGCAAAAGGTTGCAGGGTCTGTAAACTGATTGTTGAAAGGTCCAGCTGCATATCCAGGGATTTCGAGAAAGGATTGAATCGGCCCCTTAGATCAATCGCACTTGCACTATCAGAACGATTGGCAATGCGCATGTCAAGTTCCTGTGCTGTGCGCAGCCAGTCTGCCCGAATCATGGTATTACCAAAAAACTGGTCATTCAAAGAGAGGTCAGCAACTTCGAGGTTGGAAGTGATCAGGGGATTACCAAGTTCATTTTTCACGGAGACATGTCCAGACAACATTCCGTCCATCTTCAGGGGAAGTTCAGTAAACAGGTCGTTGAACATATGGGTATTCAGTTGATGTACCTTCAACATGATTGAATCATCGGTTGCGTTTGAATATTGACCATCTGCAAGGATGAACTGGTCTGCACCAAGTATGTAAATGCTGTCGATCACAATATTTCCTTTGTGTATCCTGAAATAGGATTCGGGAAGCACATATCTCCTGTTGTCATAATAAAAGTTGGAGGGTTGTATCTGCATCCGGAAAATCTTTCCCAGGCTGTCATTCCTGGAAATGGAACCTTTCGTGATAATATCACCTGCATACCTGGGATCCTCCTCATTGTCCCAGTGGAGAAGAAGCGCATTTTTATTATCACCCAGGCGTAAATCGATTTCAGGGGCCTCGATCTCAAATCCTTCATTGGTATATAATGAGCTACCTGCCAGTTGAAATGAAAGTTCGCTTGTGTCTGAATGGATTGAAAATGCAATATCATCCATCTGGATCGATTTGTAGCCAAGCAAGGGGAAGCTGCCTTCACAATTAAAGGTATAATCCTGCAGCTGCTGATCGTAGCTTCCATTCACTGAAAGACCTGGCTCAAGTGTATAGTTTGGAAAAAAGAAGTCAAGGATCGGGTTCACATCCCCGATATTCACAAAAAAATCGA
>CAZOXI010000136.1:0-7754 GCA_964583445.1 uncultured Bacteroidaceae bacterium
TACCTGGTGCTGGTAGTGGTACTTGTGCTCGTTGCGGCCATTTCAGCCCATACCTTTTTCAGGATTGACCTGACCTCTGAAAAGCGGTATACGCTGGCCGCATCCACCAAAGAAGTGTTGCGGAACCTGGATGCACCTGTCTATTTCAGGGTGTACCTGGCAGGAGACCTGCCGCCTGATTTCGTGGAATTCCAGGAATCGATCCGCGACATGCTGGATGAGTTCAGGGCCTACGCAGGCGAAAATATTCAATATGACTTCATCAATATTTACGATGAGCAGAACGAGGAGGTCAGGAACAGGACCATCATGAACCTGTTCAACAAAGGATTGCGTGTGACCAATATCAAGATGCGCGACGCCGAGGGAGGTTCAAGTGACAAGATCATCTTTCCCGGGGCGGTCCTGAATTACAAGGGCATGGAGTTCCCGGTCAATCTCCTGAAGAACAATCCATCACTGCCCCACGAGGTGAACCTGAGTAATTCTGTGCAGACCATGGAATACGAATTCTCGAAAGCACTGCACAGCCTCTCGAAGTCTGATGTCCCCAAGATCGCCTTTATTGAAGGGCACGGCGAACTGGATTCCCTGCAGACCTATAGCATTATGAACGAGCTGAAGAATTTTTTTCAGGTGGACCGTGGGGTGATCGGCGGCAACATGGAAGCATTGCTCGACTATGAGGCCATCATCATCGCCCAGCCCATGCGACCCTTCAGTGCAGCCGACAAGTTTGCCATCGACCAGTATGTGATGCGCGGGGGGAAAGTGCTCTGGTTCATCGACCCGGTGGTGACCCTCCCCGACAGTCTTTCGAGTGGCATGACCATCTCCCTGGTCAACGATCTCAATATCGAGGACCTGTTGTTCAAATACGGTTTCCGGATCGAATATAATATTATCACTGACCTGCAATGCAATTATATCCCGGTGAATATATCCGTCCAGGGAACCGCCGAGGATACCGAGATGCGTCCGTGGGTGTATAATCCGCTGCTCACTGCACCTACGACACATCCCATTACGCGCGGACTGAATTATGTACACGGACAGTTTGTCTCCTCCTTTGATACCATCGGGGTGTCCACGCAGGAGCTCCAGAGGACCGTGTTGCTTTCCTCCTCGGAACGGTCACGAAAGCGGCAGGTTCCTTTGCGTATCTCGATGGACGAGGTGTCGCGGGATCCTGATCCCCGGATGTTCAACGAGGCACATCTTCCCGTTGCGGTCCTGGCGGAAGGTGTTTTTCCCTCCTTCTTTCGAAATTATTCAGTGCCTTCCGGGGTCTATCCGCCCGATGCAGAGATCGTGGAAGAGAGCGAACGCACTTCCATGCTCGTGGTGACAGACGGGGATATCATACGGAACGAGGTGCGTGTTGAAGGAGGCAGGGTTGCAGCGGCGGTGCTTGGCTATGACCAGTACACGCGGCAAACGTTCGGTAACCTGGAATTCATCCTGAATGCAGTCAACTACATGACCGATGAGACAGGGCTGATGGAGCTGCGCTCACGGGAATTCAGGCTGCGGCTGCTCAATAAGGCGATCCTGACAGATAAAAGCCAGGTGCTCAAATGGAAACTGATCAACAGCCTGCTGCCGGTGCTGATCATCATTGCGTTCGGTATCCTGTTCAATCTCTTCAGGAAAAGAAAATTCAGTAAATGATGAAGAACCGCTCCACATTATTTGTAACCATACTGCACTATGGAGAACCAAAATGCAATATAAAGAACTGCGTGCAACCATGAAGAACCGCACTGCACTATGAAAAACCACGCTACATTATGAAGCATTTCTCAGAATCATGAAGAACCCCACTGTATTATGAAGAACCGTACCGCATTCATCCTTTTGGCCTTACTGTTGCTGACAGCAGCGGGACTGGTCTGGCTGATCCATCCATGGTCGACCACAGGTGGCGGACTTTCAACATTGCTGCCGCAGGAACCTGGGAAAGTGACGGAAATACAGGTAAGCAGTGGACTGGACACCCTTGTATTCACCAGGGCAGACTCTGCCTGGTATATGGAAGAGGAAGAGATGAACAGTGAAGCAGTGGAGAACCTCCTGTATGCTTCCAGTCGATTGGCGATGCGTTCTATTATGCCATTTGATGAAGTAAAGGAGATCGGCCCCGCGGTGGAAGTCCTGTTCAGGAAAGGCAACCGGGAAGCGGGTCGTTTTTTCTTTGCGCCCTCGGGCTCCGGCTACATCGTTTTTGCGCACGGTGCGGAACAATGTTATGGCGTGGAACTTCCGGGCTATTCCGGCTTGTCACTGGAGAAGGTTTTTTCAGGAAATCATGATCATTACCGCAAGCATCTGCTGGCGGATCTGTTGCCTTCGGAAATTGCTTCTGTGGAAGTCAAGCCCCGGGATGGAACGGCATTCCTGGCACTGCAGGATTCGGTGTATAACGTCCGGGTGCTGCGTGTACCAGAAGGGGAAAACGTTACTGCAGAAGTGGATGAGCATAAGGTACGGATGCTTTTCAGCTATTTCAATGCCATACGCTACAACAGGGTGGCAGGTCCCGGGGACGTGGTGCAGGAAGCACTGCCTTCAGAACCCTGGGCCAGCGTTGTGGTGACTACATTCGACGGGGTGCAGAGAAAGTTTGATATCTTCCGGTGGGTGAAGCCGGGCGAAGTGGCCCCGGACCTGTTTGAGGCACTGGTGATCTTTAACGAACGTCCCCTGCTGCTCGTGGTGAATTATTATTACCTCGATCTCCTGGTGCGCGGACTGGAAGATTACCGTTGAAATATGTGTTCGGCGATCCCTCATCAGTTTTCCTCATCTCTTCGTGCGAACTATACCTATCCTTTCGCAGTCGCACCTTTGAAATATGCACACCCAATGATGAGGGTTTCACAATTTTTTTGTATAATTGATAGTCCAAATAATATGAGTCAACCCTTGAAGTTTTACAAGATCATAAAAACCTGATATTCTATGAAATTCGTTGTTTCCAGTATGGAGCTGCTCAGCCATTTACAGGCCGTCAGCAGGGTAATCAGCAATAAGAATACGCTACCCATTCTTGATAATTTTCTTTTTTCCCTGGATGACGGTATTCTTGAGATCACGGCATCGGATCTTGAATCCACGCTGATCACCTCCCTGGAGTTGGAGAATACCGATGGCTCCGGAGAGATTGCCATTCCAGCCAGGATCCTGACCGATACCCTGAAGGAGTTTCCCGAACTCCCCCTGACGTTCGAAGTCGACACTAATTCAATGATGGTGGTGATCCAGTCAGAAAGTGGTAAATTCACGATTATGGGACAGAACGGGACAGAATTCCCACAGGTGCCTGAGATCAAGGAAGATCAGAAGCAGGAGCTGGAAATTGACGGCGAGGTGCTGCTGTCGGGGATTACGAAAACGATTTTTGCAACAGCAGACGATGAACTCAGACCTGTGATGAACGGCATATACCTGGAGATGTCATCTGACGATACCACTTTCGTGGCTTCAGATGCACATAAACTGGTGCGGTATAAGCGTACGGATGTCACCTCAGAAAGTGAAGCCTCGTTTATCCTTCCCAAGAAACCTGCCAGCCTGTTGAAGAATATCCTTCCCAAAGAGCAAAACCTTGTAAAGCTGGAATTTGACGACCGTAATGCGGCATTTACGCTGACCCATTACAAGATGGTATGCAGGCTTGTGGAGGGAAATTACCCGAGCTATAATTCTGTGATCCCCACCGAAAATCCATTCAGGATGACCATCGACCGGGTGGAGTTCTATAATGCACTCCGCAGGGTATCCGTATTTTCAAACCAGGCCAGCAACCTTGTGAAACTGGCATTGACAGGTAATCAACTCACGGTTTCAGCCCAGGATATCGATTTCTCCATTTCCGGTACAGAGCGGCTCAATTGTCAGTACGAGGGTGATGATATGGAGATCGGTTTCAAATCAACCTTCCTGATCGAGATCCTGGCCAATCTTGCCACATCTGATGTTGTGGTTGAGATGTCTGATCCCACGCGGGCAGGCATCCTGCTTCCGGCGACATCCGACGATGAGAATGAAGACATCCTCATGCTGTTGATGCCCATGATGATCAATGCCTGACGTTATTTCCGTCGCATTGAGCAGGAACCAACGGTATTCATCCCGCTGCAATAACAAGGACAACGTTCATTCTTCCTGCAGTACTGAAAACCCCGGCCCCTGACGATTGAAAAGGACATTAACATAGAAATATATATTTTAATATTGATATTAATATTTATTTAAATATATATATCAACACTTTTGCTTGTTGCAGCTTTTTTTAGCGTATAACAGATTGCTTATGAAATTAGACCTCCGGAATCCCATCATCTTTTTTGACCTTGAAACCACCGGTATCAATGTTGCCGTTGACCGGATCGTGGAATTATCCTATTTGAAGATCGACCTGAATGGCAATGAGCTTTCCAGGACCATCCGTGTGAATCCAGGGATCCCTATCCCAAAGAAAGCAGCTGAGATTCACGGGATCAGCGACGAGGATGTGAAGGATTCGCCCCCGTTCAGTGAAATTGCGAAGACCATTGCACAGGAGTTTGAGGGATGTGACCTTGCCGGGTACAATTCAGTAAGGTTTGATATACCTCTGCTCGCAGAGGAGTTTTTGCGGGCCGGTGTAGATCTCGACCTGAGTAAACGAAAATTTGTAGATGTACAGGTGATCTTCATGAAGATGGAGCCGCGTACGCTCTCGGCCGCATTGAAATTTTACTGTGGGAAAGAGCTTGCAGATGCCCACAGTGCCGAGGCCGATACCCGGGCCACCTATGAGATCCTGCAATCGCAGCTGGACCGGTACAGCAACCTTCAGAATGACATCTCCTGGCTGGCAGAATTCTCTGCACACAACAGGAATGTGGACTTTGCCGGTCGGATCATATTGGATGACAAGGATATAGAAGTATTTAACTTTGGAAAATACAAAGGGAGGGCGGTTGCAGAAGTACTGGTAAAGGATCCGGGCTACTATGGCTGGATGATGCAGGGGGACTTCCCGCTGTATACCAAGAAGGTATTGACCGCCATCAAATTGCGTGGATTGAAGAACAATACCTGATTTCCAATGTACCGGACGGGATTAGAGTTACCGGGAGAAGGATGCGGTGATTCGGACAAAAGGAGCCCGGGAGAGGATATGATATTTAAGTCTAATTGAATGGTAACACTATAGAAAAGACAGATGCAATGAAAATCATATGTATCGGCAGGAATTATGTGGATCACGCCAAAGAACTGAAAAACCCCGTACCGAAGGCTCCCGTATTTTTTATGAAGCCGGATTCGGCCCTGGTGCTCAGGAACCGCCCCTTCTTCTATCCGGAATTCTCCAGTGATGTGCACCATGAACTGGAACTGGTGATCAGGATCCAGCGGCTTGGCAGAAGCATCCCGGAAAAATTTGCCCATCGCTATTACAGCGAAGTTGCGCTGGGCGTTGACTTCACGGCGCGTGACCTGCAGGCAGAAATGAAAAAGAAGGGGTTGCCCTGGGAGATTGCCAAGGGATTTGATTATTCTGCACCGGTGAGCGAATTTGTTCCACTATCGGAAATTACAGACAACGGGGTGCTGCATTTTCATCTCGATCTGAATGGAGAGACGGTACAGCAGGGGAGCAGTGCGGACATGATATTCAGTGTTGACCAGATCATCGCATACGTATCGACGTTCATGACCTTGAAAACCGGGGACCTGATCTTTACGGGAACACCTGCCGGAGTGGGGCCGGTGCAGATCAATGATCACCTCGAATGCTATCTGCATGACAGAAAAATGATGGATTTCTTTGTGAAATAGAAAGCTTGTTCCCATGACCCTTGTCAAGATCAAAACCATCAGTTATGCCAATGTAAAGGGCTATCTGCTGTACAATAACGATACAGTGATACTCGTGGATACGGGTCATAAGAATACTGTTAAAAGCCTTCTTTCCGCACTTTCCGATATCAGCAAGCAACCTTCGGATGTTGATCTTATTATTCTAACCCACACCCATTTTGATCATGCCGGTGGTGCGAAGGAGATCCGGGAGCTGACGGGTGCACCCCTGGCGGTCCATAAGGAGGAAGTCGGGTTTCTCAAAAAGGGAAGAGCTCCGTTCCCGTGCGGAACACGATGGAAAGGAAAGTTGATGGTATTGATCGGACGGATCTTTGCGCGTGGGATCGCAAAATATCCTCCGGTAATGCCGGATATTCTGATCGAAGAAGAATTGGACCTGTCAGCGTACAGGATTCCCGGCAAGGTGGTGCATACCCCCGGGCACACCTCCGGTTCGGTGTCCGTATTGCTGGAAACGGGCGAGGCGCTGGTAGGCGACAATGTGCTCGGCCTTTCGTTCAAAACCCATTACCCTCCTTTTGCCAACGACAGGCGCGGCGTGCTGGACACCTGGCAGTTGTACATCGACCGGGGTGTAAAGACCTTGCTGCCTGCACATGGCGGCAGGGTGAAGATCGAAGCGCTGGTCAGCCAGCTCCCCGGTGCAAAGGAAAAATACGGGTAATCACTTCTGCAAAAACCCGGTCAGCACCCCGAAGATCTCATCCTGCTGCTCCTGCGGCATATTCCTGATGCGGGTGCGGTGGGAACCTTTCTCCTTGTAAAAGATCCTTGAATTGGTATTGCCGTTCAGTTCGACAGCGGTGGCTGACCAGGTATCATACTCACCATAGATGAAGATAAAGTTATCTGCTTCATTGCGGATGTATGTATCGAGTGCCAGCTGAATGCTGTCGTTAAAAGATACCGCTGCATCTGCCGGAAGTGCAAATTCAAATCCCCGTTGGTCCAGGTGCTGCAGGTAAGGCTCAAATTTCTCCAGCTCATACCCGTAATACCCCATCTCCGTGTAGGATTGATAAAAGAAGGGTTGGTATTCAATGACAAATGCATCGGCAAAATAGTCGAACCCGGCAACACGGTTCATGTGGACAATGATCTCTTCAGGCGTGGCTCGTCTCCCGGGAATTTCAGAGCATTCAGCATAGCCCCATTGCCAGAAGGCAAAGGAATATTCCAGCACGCAGAACTCAAATGCTGTTTCAACCCCACCCACGAGGGAGTAGGTGTAGCCTTTTTTCTCCGAAAACTCCCTGAATGCCGGCAGCAGATCTTCCTGGTGCCTGAGCGCATGCCGCTGGAACTTCCGGATCTTCCTGCGGCAGTCCCTTGTACCCACCTCGTCGAGGAAGCTGTAGATCCTCCTGTCTTCAATGTTTTTATTCAGCGGGGCGACATAGGGCATTCGCACATCCACATCGTCGGGGTAAAAGAAACTGTGGTACATCGTGGTCTGTCCCCCTTTGCTGATCCCGGTGGTGATCCAATTGCCCGTATAGAACTCCCTGAACTGTTCCACGATGCGGTGGTGATCAGATGCCGATTGCCAGGTATTGAGGTACTCCCACTGGACACTGTCGGGCACGCTTTTTCCGAAAAACCTGTGCTCTGCGATGATCTGGTTGGCGCGAAGCATGGCAGCCGGTTCACTGGTGTAATAGTACCCTGCGGAATATCCTTCCGTGACCAGCACCACCGGCATGTCAATACCTGTATGTGAGATATACAGACGTTGATAGAAACTGCCTTTTTCCGGGTTGTTATGATCGATGGGCTGTTCGAACATGACCTCGTAGATGTGGCTGTAAAATGATTCTTTTTCCAGGACCTGGACATTTTTCACCGGCGTTTTGGTTATGAACTCTTCGATCGAAGAGGTA
>CAZOXI010000137.1:0-7730 GCA_964583445.1 uncultured Bacteroidaceae bacterium
CGGCACTGAACACCTCTTTTACACTGCAGGAAGAAACAGTTGCGCTGCACAACCAACAGGTCAGCTTTGATAGTCTTACATTGCTTGATACGCGTGAAAATATGGCCGTTCTGAATGGAACAGTGAATTTGCGAAAAGAAGCAGTGAACAACTTACAGTTGTCGCTTGTGGCAAGGGAGTTTCAACTGGTGAACAAATCTGCTGCAGAAGGAGACCTTTATTATGGTAATGTAGTTGCCGACCTTGACGGAAATGTTACCGGCACATTTGCCAATCCCGTCATACAGCTGAATTCAGCTTTCAGAAAAAAATCGGATTTTTCATTTATTCTTCCCCCGGGAAAAACTCCGACAGGAGAAGGTGTCATTAAGTTTGTGGATGCTGACCCCCAGGACTCCCTGTTGATTGATTCCATTTCAACGATTGATACCATTAAAGCCAGTCCCACCAATGTGGAAATAACTGCCGGTGCTTCATTCACAGATCGTTTCACGCTCACAATCATTACGAATCCGCTTGCAGGGGAACGCTTACAGATCAGGGGAAATGGTGAGCTTGGGTTTTCACTTGACAGGAGTGGAGCAATGAGTCTTATCGGGGAATATGAAATCACAGAAGGAAATTACAACCTCCAATTGTTTGACCTGATCAAAAGGGAATTTTATATTGAACCGGGCAGTTACCTCAGTTGGTCAGGAGATATCCTGGAAGCCACAGCCGATATTGCGGCGGTGTATGAAGTCAACGCTTCCCTTGAGGAATTGATGCAGTACCAGCAGGGTTCGGCATCGGAAGGGGCTTATGGATCTGCAGATTTTGAAGTAGTTATGCGACTTACCGGACCACTACTTACCCCGGAAATTGAATTTGATATCCGATCCGGGGAACAGGGTGCCGAGATCAGTTCGGCACTGTCCGGCCTTCGGAACAACGAATCAGAAATGAACAAGCAGGTATTTTCCCTGCTGGTTTTTAACAGGTTCATAGGGGAATCAGCTGCGGCCGCCGATCCCCTTTCCTATGAATTCAGCAATCAGTCAAGACAAAGCCTGAGCAGCTTGCTTTCGAAACAGCTTGATCGCTTTGCCGACCAGTATATTGATAAGGTGGACCTGGATATCGAGATTGACTCTTATGAAACCGGAATGGAATCTGATGTGGCTGCAAGGACAGATGTCAGCATGGATCTTTCCACCAATGTTTTCAACGACCGGCTCACCCTTGAAGTGGGAGGATCTGTTGCCGTGGAAGAACCGGGAACACAGGGTAGAAATCTCGAGGCAGGTGACCTGGCCGGCGATTTCAGGGTGGAATACAAATTAAGCAAGGATGGTGTGTACCGGGTGAAGATCTTTAATACGACCGATTATGAGAACGAGATCGATGGCGAGGTAACAAAAACCGGCGTTTCCTTCATTTTTAACAAAGATTTTATTTCGTTCAGGGAACTGTTTGGAAGAAAGGAAGGAGGTCCGGATGAGGATTAATATCTTTTATTCAATGATCCTGTCAGCTGTTTTCCTTGGCTCCTGCAGCACCACCCGCTTGATCAATGAAGGTGACTATCTTTATACAGGCAGTAAAGTGGAGGTGGAAACTACAGGAGAAGAAAAGCCCGGGGCAGTTAAGAATCAGTTGGAAAAAGTAGCTGACCAGGAGCGTAACAAAAGATTGTTCGGATTGCTCCCGGTAAAACTATGGATGTACAACCTGGCAGGTGATTCTGTTCCCACAGACGGGCTGCGTCACTGGTTAAAATTCAAGGTCGGAGAACCCCCCGTACTGTTCAAAAATTATACAATAGAGGCGACCAGGGAAGAGATGATGGATGTGCTGAATAACCATGGTTATTACCAGTATGAAATAGAAACAGACCGCATCGCCGAGGGGAAAAAGATGAGGCTGAAGTACCAGGTAGAGCTTGGAAAACTTTACCATTTCGGTAACCTGGATTATCCTCCGGCAGCTGATACCCTCAGGGAATTGATCAGGGAAATGAAAGCGGAAACAGTGATCAAAAAAGGAGAACAATATCGGCTTTTAACGTTGAAGCAGGAACGACAGCGGATTGATCGGGAACTGAAAGAACAGGGCTTTTTCTATTTTTTACCGGAGTACCTCTATTTCCTGTTGGATACAACCGTGACAACCCACGAAATGGATGTCACCCTCGCGGTTAAGCATGAGATGCCCGATGAGGCTGCTGAAATATTCAAAATCAACAATATATATATTTATCACGATTCAACATTAAGTGGCCACCCGGCACAACCAGACACCGTTGTCACGGGTGGAATCTCCCATATTAGCTATGGACGGCTGAGCCTGGAAAGAGAACTGGTCAACCGTTTTGTGTTTATTGAACGCGGAAAACCCTACCGCATCAGCGATTACCGGGAGACCGTCCGCCGGCTTACCCGGCTGGGCGTGTTCAGGTATGTCCAGGTCCGCTATAAGGAACCACCAGGCACCCCCCGAAACCTGCTGGATGCACATATTGAACTTGTGGAGGAAAAGCCCAGGAGCCTGAGAGCAGAAGTGCGCGCTGTTTCCAAATCCAATGATTTCGCCGGACCGGGTATCGACCTGAGTTACCTGGACAGGAATGTAAAAAATACTGCCACCTCGTTTCAATTAATGATCAATGGCGCATTTGAAACCCAGGTTGCTGCACGTGGCAAAGGATTGAATAATTTTGAAGTGGGTGCCAACGCTGAATTGGACCTGCCCCGGTTTGTGGCACCCGATTTCATTGTAAGCAGGGTCATCGACCGTAGGTTTGACCCAAGGACCAGGATCAGTACCGGTTTCAGTCATTTCAATCGTGGCGGACTGTTTACAGTGAATACATTCAGCCTTTCCATGGACTATAACTGGCAGGAGTCTACCACCCGCACACATGACCTGAAAATACTTTCACTGGATTACCAGCGGCTGCGGAATATTTCAGAACTTCCTGAAGTGACCTCTTTTGTGGAAAGAAATTATCCACAGGCATTTATTCCTTCGTTCAGGTACAGCTATACCTTGAACAACCTTCTGTATAACAAGCGTTTTAACCAATATCTGAATGTCGCTTTTGAACCGGCGGGAAGTCTTTTCGGATTGGGTGATATGCTGATCTCAGAAGTTACCGGAAACGACAACCTGACTTCAGAAATTTTTGGTATTCCGTTTGCCCAGTATGCACGAATTTTGAATGATGCCCGGTTGTACTGGAATGTTTCCGAAACGCATAAGCTGGTTGGGCGCTTCTATTTGGGACTGGGTGTTCCTTATGGTAATTCAGAAGTGCTTCCCTATAAAAAACAGTTCTATTCCGGTGGAACAACCAGCCTGCGTGCATTCCCTTCCCGTTCCGTGGGACCGGGAAGCTACTACGACACTACAACGGTGACGGAGGGATTGCGCCTGGGACAAACGGGAGATATCAAACTGGAAATGAACCTGGAATACCGGATCGAACTGTGGAAATACCTTAAAGGGGCGCTATTCGTGGATGCAGGGAATATCTGGCTTTACAATGAAAATGATAATTTTCCAGGTGGAGCATTGAACCTGGCAGAAGCCCCGGGGCAGTTGGCCATGGGAGGGGGTATTGGGTTAAGACTGGATGTTTCGTTCTTTGTTCTGCGTCTTGATGTGGCCATACCCTTCAGAAAACCGTATTTGCCTGAAAACGAAAGATGGGTATTGGATGATATTAATCCCGGTAGCGGTGCATGGAGACAAGAGAATGTGGTATTCAACCTGGCCATAGGATATCCGTTTTGATTTCCCACCATCAAAACTATGCCAATGCATACATATCTTTCCGGCGACATAAAGCCATAGGATATCCGTTCTGATCACCCCCTATACAACTGTGCCAATGCGGACATCTTCCCGGCGGACTGAGGCCAGGGTACAGGAAGCATTCATGATACCATCAGGAAATCTATTCCCTCATGATATCCCCTTTGTGTCAGAAATTCCCTGATACGGTCACGGTTATCCATTTGCCGGATGTAGGAGAGAATGAACATGTTCCCGGCAGCAGGCAGGTCCTTGTAGTAGATCACTTGTTTTCCCAATTGCCTGCTTTTTTTTGTATCGATGTAATTTGCAAACCTGATCCCGTAGGGTTCCAGCAGTCGTGCCCTTCTCCGGGAAATCCGGCTGGCACCCCAAACCGAAACATACGGATGAAATGGATTGTGCTGTTGAAGCCATGCGGCCAGGTAGCGACTTTTGATCGCGTAAAATGCTTTGTCACTATATGCAGGATGTGTCCTGGTCAGCCGTGATTCGGAATCATGCCAGCGGAGCACTAATTCAGGAATTTTCACGATGCTGACCCCGGCGTCGAGCCACCGCAGGATCATTTCATAATCTTCGGGAAAATCTCCTGCACGGTAGAGCCCATGAATTTCTCCGGTTTCCTTTCTCCACATGAGTGTGGGATTTACAACAGGTAGTTCTATAAACCGGTTATTGAAGATCTCGGCACTGCTCAGTATGGAGTTGCTCCAATCTACGAAACGGGAAAATCCGGCAGCTGATTCTGTGTGAGACACATGCTCAACAAGGCCGGCCACGGCATCGATCCGGGGATGCGATTCAAGGTATGCCGATTGCAACAGCAATTTGTCCGCAGCAGCCTCATCATCTGCATCCATCCTGGCAATAAAGCTGCCCCTTGCTTTTGAGGCACCCTTGTTGGAGGCGAAAACCACTCCCTTTTTTGGCTCATCGATCAGGGTGAATCTGTTATCGGCGGCAGCCCATTTTTCTGCGATGTTCCGGCTTTTATCTGCAGATCTGTTGTCGATCATGATCAGTTCAAAATCTGTTTCTACCTGCCGTGCTATGCTTCGGATGGCTCTTCCAAGCGTTTTTTCTGCATTGTGGAAGGGCAGTATTACTGATATTTTGGGCGGTGTTGACATCTGGTTGCCTTCAATTACGCAAATATACCTACAACATCCCAATTGGAACAATCTACATAAATACCGGTACCGGAGTTTGTGTACAGTTGTAATAAAGATCCCTGCCAGATCATTATTTTTCAGTTGGATACGATAAGTTCAATCCCGTCCCTGAAGCGAATATGAGAAGTTGGATGGTGCAGTTGCTTGCATCAAAAGAGCTGCCGTTCATTGCACTGCTTGTCTTCGGAATGTTAGAAATGTTAAATACTGAACCATTGGCTTCAAAAATTTGTTGTTTTGCAAGCGTAAGGAAATGCCGGGAATTACGACTGTTCCCGTAAAATCTTGCCGTAATGAAGAAAGTGAGAATTATGAAAGATATTATTTGCCCCATTTCAACGAAGAAAGCCAATGAAAACATAGTAAGGATTACCGCATTCTGGGTGATCTTGCTTACTGGATTTTTCATATACAACCCGAACCCCTATGTTCCGTTGTTTCTTGCTATTGATTTTTACATCAGGGCATTTACACAGGCAAAATACAGTCCCTTGAGCTGGTTGTCGGCAGGGATGGTGCGGATCCTGAAGCTTGAACCACATTGGATCGATAAGGCACCCAAGATTTTTGCAGCACGCGTGGGGTTGCTGTTTTCTATTCTTATGTTTTCAATGGCCATCTTCGGACTTACAGTGCCTGCAGTGATTATTGCTTCTGTACTTGTACTGTTCGCATTTCTCGAATGCGGACTGAATTTTTGTGCGGGGTGCTGGGTGTATACCTATGTAGTGATCCCGTTTTACAGGGATAAATAATAGACGGTTCACTGACAGATTGTCCTGTAGCATGTTATGGCGTGATATTTGGAGCAATTACATAAATTGCATTCATGATCAACGTAAAGAAGATAAATTCACAATACAATCAACTTTGTTCCCTGATTCATTCACGCAAGATCAAAGACGCACTGGATATCCTTAATCAATTGATTTCCGAAGCTGGTTTCAGTGATTATTTTGTGCAACAGGAGCACCTTGAGTCGACCTATGAACAGATGCTCAAATATACGCTTGAGGGAGTTCACGACCCGGAGCGGGAGAAGATCTACATGAAATTACAGGAATCTATTGTGAAACTTGCTGATAAGGTGCGTTTTTCGCTCCTGAAAAAATATTCAGGCTGGCTGACGCTGACCCTGCAGGAGGAGTTGGAAAAGCAACAAAAACTTACGGGTAAAGGAGTGATCGAAAGCCTGGACGATCTGGCCTTCAGGGGCGAGCTTGATGAGATCATCAATGAAGATAAGACTTCACCGAAAACAGATGATCTGAAACGTCGTGAACTGATCATGGAGATCTTTAAACATCTCTGGCTAACCAACGAATATGGGGAAGCTGAGAACGGTCTGGTCAATTCACTTATTACCTGCCAGGATTTTACCTGGTATGAGCAGGCACAACAGGTAAGTGCAGTATTGCTTTCAGCGCTCCGCTATTTCGACGAGCAGAAGATACAGCGAATGATCGATTTCACCGGGATGAAGGACCAGCAGGTATCGGGCAGGGCCCTTGTGGGACTGGTGATCCTGCTGCAAACCTACGATCAGCGCCTGTACCTGTACCCATCTCTTATGCACCGCCTGGAGTTGTTGAAAGATGAGTTGGATCTGGACAGGGTCCTGGAGCAGATCGTGTTACAGCTGATTCGTACTGAAGACACGCTCGAGCTGGGTAAAAAGCTGCATGAAGACCTGATCCCGGAGATTTCGAAACTCAAGCCTGACCTGGAGGACAAACTGAAAATGGAGGACCTCAAGGAGGATGACCAGCAGGAAGACAAGAATCCCGACTGGGAAAGTGTTTTTAAGGACTCCGACGAGCTGTACAAAAAAGTCGATGAATTCATGAAGCTCCAGATGGAAGGAGCAGATGTATATATGACCACGTTTGCCCGCTTAAAAAACTTTCCGTTTTTCAATGAGCTCACCAACTGGCTGGTTCCCTTTTACGAGGAAAACCCGGATTTGAAAGAGATCTATAACCAGGAATCAGACAGTTTTAACCCGGAGTTATTTATTAACGGGCTGAAAAAGATGCCCTTTCTTTGTAATTCAGATAAATACAGCTTTATCCTGAATGTAAAGTTTCTGCCGGAGGAACAGAAACAGATGCTTTCCAACGCCTTTTCCATGGAGATGGAAAGTCTTTCGCAGATGATCTCCGATGAGGAGCTGATGAATGAAAGTTTTGCCCGAAGGGTGGTATTTGTACAGTATATCCAGGACCTTTACCGGTTCTTCAAACTGTCACCATTTAAAAATGAATTCGAGGACGTTTTTAGCGGGAAACTGGACATTTACAATTCCGGCTTTTTCAAAAAGCTGGTCCAGGACAATGCCATATACAGGAATATAGCTGAATATTATTTTGAAAAAGGACACTACGAAGAAGCCGTCGATCTGTTTCGTCAGCAACTCAAAGAGGATCCGGTGAACCTGGAACTGATAGGCAAACTGGGGTATTGTCACCAGCAGATGGCCCGGTATGAGCGGGCAGTGGAATATTACCTGCAACTTGACCTTCACGGCAGCTCAGGGGTGTGGGTAATGAAAAACCTGGGGTTCTGTTACCGGAAAATGGAAACATATGAGAAAGCCCTGGATATTTATGAAAAACTGGCGGAACAACAGCCTGATGATATCAGGAATGAATCGCTGATCGGCTATTGTCACCTGAAGATGGAGCATTATGATGAAGCCCTGAAGCATTATTTCAAAATTGAATACCTGCAACCCGACAATACGAACGTGATCAGGCCGAT
>CAZOXI010000138.1:0-7698 GCA_964583445.1 uncultured Bacteroidaceae bacterium
CTCCTGCCTTGATCCGCACGCTCTCTCCATTCACGGGCAAGTCCTCGATCCACCTGACAGAGCTCTTGTAGGAAATATGTTCCGACCACATTGCAGCAAACATGTTCAGCTCGATAGCATTGGGCTTCCTGCCAATCAATTGATCGATCGAATTGATCTCATCCGTGGTGAGGAATACTTTTACCTGCTGCTGATGTATTTCATTCCTGGTGCTCATAACTAGATTCTTTAAAACAAATATAATTTATATCGTGAAACCCGCATCATTGGGCATGGAAATTTCAGTGGTCCAATGACAACAGGCGATGTAAATATTTTGATTTGTCGGACAGCATCATATTTCACAAGTATAAATTTTGGTTATAGTATTAATTTACAATATATTATAAACTTCGTTTTTGGTCAAGGTGACCAGTTGCCTCGCAGAATACTTATATTATAAAGGTGCTCGGCGAACCTTCATCAATACTCCCTGCGCTATGTGCAATATATACATGCCTTTTTGTGCTTGCTTCCTCTGAACCTTTAGCTCGGCGCAGCCAAATTAAAATGCTCAATGATGAAGGTTTCATTCGTTTAAAATTTATATTAAAATAAGAAGAAATAATAAATTTCTTCACTCATGTAACCGCTTCGCTCTCACATATTTTTTTTAATCCTGTCCATAAGGAGCGTACGATTAAAAAAAACATGTTCGTTTCATTGTGTTTTAGATTAATATGATTCGGTTTTTAATATTTCTGAAACAAACATACAACCTGTTCATCAAATCCAACAGTGCTAATCGGCGAAATGCAGGTAAAAATCGGTGAATTGGGATTTCTGAATTATACGTTAAAAAACCGGCCTTACCCGCCGGGTGATTCAAAATTCACTATTTTTGCGCCATGCCGGTAAAGAAGTTATATATAGAGACCTACGGGTGCCAGATGAACGTGGTGGACTCTGAAGTGGTCGTTGCCATTCTTCAGCAACAGGAGTACGAGGTGACGGAAAAGATGGAAGATGCCGATTTGGTGCTGGTCAACACCTGTTCCATCCGCGATAACGCGGAACAGAAAGTGCGGCAAAGAATTTTGGAATTCGGAAGACAGAAAAAAATCAATGACAACCTGGTGGTCGGGGTGATCGGTTGCATGGCCGAAAGACTGAAAGATAAACTGCTGGAGGACGAGCGATCGGTTGACCTGGTGGTGGGTCCGGATGCCTACCGTGAATTGCCCGTCTTGCTGCAGGAGGTGGACAACGGCCAGAAAGGTATCAATACGCAGCTTTCGCTTGAAGAGACCTATGCTGATGTCAGCCCGGTACGGCTCGACAAAAACGGGGTATCCTCCTTTGTTTCCATCATGCGGGGATGCAATAACTATTGTGCCTACTGCGTGGTTCCCTATACCCGGGGAAGGGAGCGGAGCCGGGACCCGCATACCATCGAGCGGGAAGTGAGGGAATTGTTCGAAAAAGGCTACCGGGAAGTGACCCTGCTCGGTCAGAATGTCAACTCCTACCTGTGGCAGGGGAGATCTGGTGAGAGTGAGATGGGGAGACCTGGAGAGGGGGAGAAGGGGAGACCTGGTGAGGGTGCGCGCGAAGTAGCTGACGCTATTAGGGTGTCCGGGCCTGCTGAAGAGGAGAATGAACAGGCAACAGGTGGTGAGGCCAGGAACAAAGCAAAAGCCAGGCAAGGAAAGGCGTACAGGTTTGAAGACCTGTTGGAGCGGATTGCCATGATCTCGCCCCGGCTGAGGGTCAGGTTTGCCACTTCGCATCCAAAGGACATGTCGGATGAACTGTTACAAACCATGGCCAGGCACCCGAACCTCTGCCGGAGCATTCACCTGCCGGTGCAATCAGGAAGCACAGCTGTGTTAAAAAGAATGAAGCGGGGATACACACGGGAGATGTACGAGGACCGTGTGCGGGCCATCAGGAAATACCTCCCGGAAGCTACCATCTCCACCGATATCATTGCCGGTTTCTGCGGAGAAACTGAAGAGGAACACCAGGAAACACTCGAACTGATGCGCTGGGCGAAATTTGACCTGGCTTATATGTTCAAGTACAGCGAACGGCCCGATACCTTTGCAGCAAAGAAATACAAAGACGATGTCCCTGTAGAGGAAAAAGCACGTAGGCTGAATGAGATCATCCGGCTGCAGGGCGAGCTTTCGCTGAAAAGCAAACAGGAGGATATTGGTAAGGTATTCGAGTTGCTCGTTGAAGGGACCTCAAAAAAATCTAAATCGGAACTTGTCGGCCGTACCAGTCAGAACAAAGTGGTGGTGTTCCCCGCCCGAAACCTGCAACCCGGCGATTATGCTCAGGTACGTATCAGGGATTGCACCTCGGCCACCCTGCTGGGAGAACAAGTGTGATCCGGAGCATCTAACCCAATTAAGTAACGGACCTGTTGAAATGATGCATCTACCAGGTATTGCCAGTTGGATATTACTACCAAATGGTGTAAGTTACAGTCTTAACAAAAGATTATATGAAACCTGAACCAACAATAAAATCAGATTTCGAAATACTATTCAGATGAACGAACAGATAAAAGATTTTCACTCCTACCGCGAGCAAATGAACGAACGGCTGCTGGCCGCAGACAACAAAGTGATCAAACGCATATTCAATTTGGATACGAATACCTACACCGACGGTGCACTTTCAGCAAAGGTGAAGGAGATGCTAGGACTGGCCACCTCCATGGTGCTGCGGTGTGACGACTGCATCAAATACCACCTGGAAAAATGCATGGAACTGGGCGTCAACAAGGAAGAACTCATGGAGATATTTGCAGTTGCCAACCTGGTGGGTGGCACGATTGTAATCCCGCACACACGACGCGCACTGGAGTATTGGGAACTACTGGAAAAAGAATAATTTCAACAATCTACTTCATTTTCTGAAATAATTGTTCATAGTGCTGGTCAAAACATCAGGTAAAATCCTTTATCTTTTCGCTTCAACTTTTTTAATTCAGTTTTATAAAACTTAATCTACTAAATACATATTAAAAAGTGCTTTTACAACTTATTTTCTTTTATTCATAAGTGTTTTTACTCTTTAAATTGCTATACTCTTTGTATCTTATTCCTATTTTCACTTTTATATAAGTTATTTTATTTGTATTTTTAACTTTTTAATAAGTTATGCATGGAAAAACTATATGAAATATCACACAGAAGATTGTCAACTGTCCCGGATCATTTCAAAAGATTCCTGTTTCATGAGCTTATCGGTGATGATAGAATGATTGGGATAAAAGGGGCAAGAGGAACCGGCAAGACCACCTTACTGCTCCAGGTGATGAGAACCAAAGATTTGCATAAAAGCCTTTACGTCAGTCTCGATCACCTCTACTTCACTCAAAACACCCTCGTCGACACTGCGGACCGGTTTGTTCGGGAAGGAGGTCTGTACCTCTATCTGGACGAGGTACACAAGTACCCCAACTGGTCGAGGGAATTAAAAAACATTTATGACGACCTCCCCGAACTAAAGGTGATGTTTACGTCTTCATCAGCACTCGAAATTCAAAAAGGAAAGCATGACCTTAGCAGGCGAGCATTGATCTATGAATTACCGGGGCTCTCCTTCCGGGAATACATCAACCTGGCAAACAGTACTGACTTTAAAAAAATAAAATTAGAGGAGATCATTGAAAGAAACAACACTGTCTGTAATGAGGTATTGCAGAAGATCAGACCTTACGAATACATGGATCAATACCTGAAACATGGTTATTATCCCTTTTTCATGGAGGGAAAAGAAACCTATGCCCTCCGCTTGCAGGAAGTCATTAATCATGTGATCGAAACAGACCTCCCCACCATCGAGCGGATCGATCTGATGTCAGTTCAGAAAATAAAAAAACTGGTTTACATTCTTGGGTCGATGGCCCCATACACTCCTAATATCAGCAAGCTGGCGCAACAGCTTCAATCCACCCGCGACAGTGTGCTGAAATATCTTCATTCACTTCATAAAGCACACATCCTTACCTGGCTCACCCAGGATGCATGGGGAATCAACTTTCTGAATAAGCCTGACAAACTCTATCTTGAAAACACCAATATTGCATATGCACTGGTGCCCGGTCACATCAATACAGGTACCCTGCGTGAGACATTTTTCCTCAACCAGGTATCGCAGTCCCACCAGGTAAGACTACCAAAAAAAGGCGATTTTCTTGTAAATGACAGATACACTTTTGAAGTCGGCGGAAAAAACAAGACTGCCAAACAGATCGCCGGCATTCCCGACGGTTATGTTGTTTCTGATATACTTGAGTATGGGCACGGTAAGAAATTACCCCTGTGGATCTTTGGTTTTCTATACTAGAAACCCAGCTCTGGCAACGACCAATGCTCAGTCATCCAGCCCCAGCTCGGGCAACGACCGCCGATCAGTCATCCAGCTCCAATTCAAGCTTTTCCTGCACCTCATATGAGGAGAGAATTTCGAAAGCATTATACACATCTGTCTCGGAAAGCAATTCTTTTACCTCATCGCCCACATTGCAGAGCTGAAACCGGCTCCCCCTGGCATGCGATATCTCCGCAGCCAGCTTCAGGGTGCTGAATCCCGAGGAATCTATAAAACGGATCCCGGAAAGGTTAAATATGATGTGTCTGCCAGGTACACTTACCAGGTCGCTTAACTGTTCCTTTATAAGCTCTGAAAAAAGAATATTGAATTTATTCACATTGAAGAGCGATACAATGAATTTTTCCTCTTCCTTCGCGATCTTTAACATAATCCCTGCCCTTAATTGATGCCTTAAATAAACGGGTCCGTGAGCCCGCTGAAGCTTTTCTAAACTTAAACCTACGGCACAAAATTAATGATAGTTTTCACGCATTCTTCTCTAAAAGAGGAAAATATGCACATATCTGCATATTTTTTCATTTTAAGGCCGTTACGATTCATCCTCTTTGATCTCCCTGACATCCAGGAACAACTCATCCAGCTGCTCCTTTGAGATGGTACTTGGGGTATCGATCATCACATCCCGACCTGCATTGTTCTTTGGGAATGAAATGGTATCCCTGATGGAATCCAGGCCTGCAAAGAGCGCCACCCAGCGGTCAAATCCAAATGCAATTCCTCCATGGGGCGGGGCACCATACCGGAACGCTCCCATGAGGAAACCGAACTGTTTTGCAGCTTCCTCCCGGGTGAAACCCAGGTTGTCAAACATCTGCTGCTGCAGGTCTTCGTTATGTATCCTGATGGAACCACCACCAATTTCCACGCCGTTGATCACCAGGTCGTAGGCCTTGGCACGCACTTTTCCCGGGTCGGTCTTGAACAGTTCCAGGTCCTCTTCATAGGGAGATGTGAACGGGTGATGCATGGCATGGTACCGATTGGTTTCTTCATCCCATTCCAGTAAAGGAAAATCCACGACCCACAAAGGCTTGAATACACCGGGATCCATTAGTTCAAGTCTTCTTCCCATCTCCAGGCGCAATTCGCTCAGGGCACGGCGGGTTGATTCAGTTTCCCCTGCCAGGATCAACATCAGGTCACCCGGCTTTGCACCCATGGCGTGCGCCCATTGCTGCAGGTCGTCCGGACTATAGAACTTGTCCACCGAGGATTTGAAGGATCCGGCTTCATTGTATTTCACATAAACCAGGCCTTTTGCTCCGATCTGTGGTTTTCTTACAAAATCAGTCAGTGCATCCAGTTGTTTACGTGAATATTCCGCACAACCTTCCGCACATATTCCCCGCACATATTCAGCCTGGTCGAATACGTTGAAATCCTTTCCTTTGGTCAGTTCCTTAATATCCACAATCTCCATTCCAAACCGTGTGTCGGGCTTGTCATTGCCGAACCGCCGCAGTGCTTCGGTGTAGGGAAGTTTGGGGTATTTTTCAGTGATCTCCACCCCTTTGATCGATTTAAAGAGGTGGTTGGAAAGGCCCTCAAAGGCATCCAGCACGTCATCTCTTCCCACGAACGACATTTCGCAGTCAATCTGTGTGAACTCCGGCTGGCGGTCGGCCCGCAGGTCCTCATCCCTGAAACACTTCACGATCTGGAAATACCGGTCGAAACCCGCTACCATCAGCAATTGCTTGAAGGTCTGCGGTGACTGGGGCAATGCATAAAACTCTCCCGGGTTCATCCTCGAAGGCACCACGAAATCGCGCGCCCCCTCGGGTGTGGATTTGATCAGCACCGGGGTCTCCACCTCCAGGAAATTCTCACCACTGAGATAATTCCTGATCTGAATGGCCATCTGGTGACGCAGTTGCAGGTTCTTGCGCACCGCTTCACGCCGCAGGTCCAGGTACCGGTATTTCATCCGCAACTCATCCCCCCCGTCGGTATTTTTCTCGATGGTAAATGGCGGCGTGAGCGAAGCATTCAGCACCTGTAAAGATTTAACCAGGATCTCGATCTCACCTGTGGGAATATTCTTGTTCTTATTACTACGCTCTGCAACGACACCTTCGGCCTGGATCACGAATTCACGTCCAAGTTTTCGGGCAGCCTTACATAATTCCGCATCTGTCTCCATGTTAAACACCAATTGCGTGATCCCGTACCGGTCGCGCAGGTCGATGAAGGTCATCCCTCCCAGGTCGCGCGACTTCTGTACCCATCCGCTGAGTTTGACATTTGCACCAATGTGCTTGATATTCAATTCTCCACAAGTGTGTGTTCTGTACATTTTAAAATTATTTTAGCCAAATGTGTGTTCCTGAAGTTTCATATCCACCAGTTCCGGATTCGATTCGCTTGCGAACTACTTTGCTTTCTGCACTATGAATTCTCACCGGTTGATCCTATGAATAATTCAGGTGATTTATTACTTTGCGAAAATATAAAGAATTATCGAGGTACTATGACATATCCCATCTTCTCTGACGAATATTTTATGAATGAGGCGCTCAAAGAGGCACAAAATGCTTTCGCCCAGGACGAGGTCCCGGTAGGCGCCGTCGTGGTCTCCAACAACCGGATCATCGCCCGGGGCTGCAACATGACAGAGCAACTGGGGGACGTGACTGCCCATGCGGAAATGATCGCCCTTACCAGTGCCGCCAATTTCCTGGGATCCAAGTATCTCGATGAATGTACCCTATTCGTCACCCTGGAACCCTGCCTGATGTGCGCCTCCGCATATAAATGGGCGCAACTGGGACGACTGGTATTTGGCGCATCCGACGACAAGGCAGGATACCATATCGTTGAAGCCCCGGTGCTGCATCCCAAAACGGAGATCAAATTCGGGGTGCTGGAGGAAACGTGCAGTGAACTGCTGAAACAGTTTTTCAGGAGTAAGAGAAAACGAACAAAGAGCAGTTAATACCTGAATCGTAACGAAAGAAGTAGACCAGGATGACACAATAAGGGTGCAAAAAATGTTTCCCATGAAGATTCTCTCTTCAGAAAATTGATTTCATGACACCTGTTCCACCCGGAATCCGGCTTTCTGCAGGTCTTCCCAGAATTGGGGGTAAGACTTTGTGATCACCATTGGGTCTTTAATACGGATATGTCCCAGCAGAAGTGCCGCAGGAGCAAAAGCCATGGCCATCCGGTGATCGTGGTAGGTTTCGATGACAGGGTCGGAATCCGGTTCACAGCACTGTTTGTTCCAGGCAAGGAAGGAGCCTTTCCGGTCAGATTCCAGCACGTATCCAAGTTTTTTAAGTTCTTTCTGCAGTGCCAGGATGC
>CAZOXI010000139.1:0-7673 GCA_964583445.1 uncultured Bacteroidaceae bacterium
GGTTATAACAATGACCGGCCCACAGTAAATGTATCGGCACAATTGCAGCAGGCGCTGAACACTTTGAAAGCCGTCGGTGGCGGTACGCTTTACCTGCCGGCCGGCAGATACCTGGTCAACGATCCGGTAAGCATCCCTTCTGGCATTGAATTGAGAGGATCATGGGATGTGCAGCACCATACCATGAGCGGCGGTTCAGCGATATTTACAACCCACGCCGGCGGTGCTGCGGGAGAAGAAGGACCCTCGCTGCTGCAGCTCGAAGAAAATGCGGGGATCAGGGGAATTACCATTGTGCAGCTGAATATTGCATCGGATGGTTTTAGCACGGAGGATCCCAGGAAGACGCCTTTCCTGATCCAGGGACGGGGTCCGGATGTGTATGTAGTGAATGTGACAGTATCGGCCGGGGACAAGGGAATTGATCTCGCTTCATATAATACCAGCGGCCACTATATCGATTATTTTGCAGGCGTACTTGCCAGGGCAGGCATCTGGGTCGGAGGCGGTGCTGAAGGTGGATACATCCGGAACATGCAGTTCAATCCGCATTACGGATCACGGCTCCCGGAAGGGGGGCAGGGATACCCCGATGTGCGTCTGATGCAATATGTACAGGCCAACTGCAGCGCGTTGAAATTCGCCGATGTGCAGGACCAGACGATCTTCAATAATTTCGTGTATGGATCGGTCTATGGCATTCATTTCTTGCGGGATGAGATCACCGGGAACAATCCCGCGGAGATGACAGTGATCGGTCATGGCTCCGACGGGTGTACCTACGCTTTATTCATGGAGGATGCCGATGCGGCGACCAAAATCGTCGCGATCAACTCCGAACTGGTGAACACCCGTATCCGCACCCCCGTCAGGTCCTACGTGCTGATGGGAGAAGAAGTGAACACCACTAAAGTCCACCCCGATGCGCAGCTGATCCTCTACAACAGCGCATTCTGGGGGAGTCCGACGGTTGGCGCCATCATCAACAGCGGCACCGTGCGGTTCCAGCAGGCGAATTTTCAGAGGTGTGGTGCGCCCGGTATCGACAACAGGGGCGGGAAGGTGCATGTATATACTTCCTACTTTGCACAACCTATGCCACGGAATGGCACAGGGGATTTCGTGTATGCGAAATTGCATGAAACCGGCACTTCCATTGAACTCACCAATAACTATTACAGATCTGGCTACAGCGAAAACAATGCAAAACCGGGAATGATCTTCGGGACGGATGTGGGTGGAGACCTGGAATAAAATGCAGGAGAAGTGAAGAGTTTTTATTCTATGGTCATCTTCCGGATCAGGCAGGAGGCAGGTTCCCCGTTCAGACCGCGTAAACGAAACGCAACGTGTCCGCCTGCCATGGCATCCGAATCTGTGAACTTGAAAATCATCTTCCCGTCGATCTTCAGCCAGAGCTTATTCCCTTTACGACCGGTCTCAACGGTGCAGAAATTGCCCGGTTGCATCACGTTCTTCTTATACCTGTACAGGTCACCAGTATCGGGAAAACGTTTGAGGAAGGGTGTCGCATTGTGGGCCTCGTTATGAAATGCGAAAAAATAGTTGCTGCTCCCGGCGGTCCAGAGTCCGATCGACCCGTCGTAATCAGCAGGCACGGTCAATGATTGTCCTTCATCCGTGTCCGAGGCATTGAGAAGAATCACGCAGACACTGGCTGCTGACATCGGCATCATTTCATACCTTACGGTAACGTCGGCATCGTATGGTTCCGGGCTGACGATCATCACACCTTTGCTGCCCGGGCCTTCCTGCATGTGGAACATGCCAAAATTCATTTGCCGCAGGCCTTCTCCATAGAAGCTCCATTTTTCATTCAAATCCTCCAATGGCACATCCTGGCTGAAAGCCGTTGACCAGGGTTGGAGTATTGCCAATAGAACGAGATAAAAGGTAAATTGATGCATTTTCGTTTTCATATTGTATGTTGTTTTTGATATTTATTTCTGAAAAATACTGATCTTCGGCGGATTTTCATAATCTTCGCTTTCGAGGCTTTGAATGCTCACTAAACGCCAGGCCTTGTGATCGCTGCCGGGGTGACAGTCCGGTGTCGCGTAAAACCGGTTAAAAAGGAATCCTTCACTGTCCGAAAAGGTAAATTACCGGGAGCCTCCTGCAAAAAACTTCCTGGTGCAAAGATAAACTACCGGGAGACCCTTCCGCTGGCATCGCCGCCCATCAGTTTTTCAACTTCCTGTACGTTGACCCTGTTGTAGTCGCCAACAATGGTATGCTTCAGGCACGAAGCTGCCACTGCGAAATTCAATGCACGCTGGTCATCTTCGGGATAGGTCAGCAGCCCGTAGATCAATCCGCCCATGAAGGAGTCGCCACCGCCGACGCGATCCACGATGTGGGTGATTTCATAAGTGGGTGCAGTGAATAGTTGTTCACCGTCATAGAGCACGCCGCTCCAGCTGTTGTGGCTGGCGCTGACGGAGCCACGCAGGGTGGTGATGACTTTTTTGCACCGCGGTACCAGGTCCATGATCTTTTTCGAAACAGAAAGATAAGCATCGGCGGTTACCTCGCCGCGGGTCACATCCACACCATCCGGATGAATGTCCAGGGCCATCGCCGCATCTTCTTCGTTTCCGAGGATGATATCGCAGCCTTTAACAAGCTCCGGCATCACTTCCCGGGCCGTTTTTCCGTATTTCCAGAGGTTTTTCCGGTAGTTCAGGTCGGTGGACACGGTCACGCCCATCCGGTTAGCTGCTTCGATGGCTTCCTGGCACGTATCAGCAGCACCCTGTGAAATGGCAGGGGTGATGCCGGTCCAGTGAAACCAGCCTGCACCGCTGAATACTTTCTCCCAGTCGATCATGCCCGGCCTGATCTCCGAAACGGCAGAATGGCTCCTGTCATATATCACTTTACTGGCACGGGATACCGCCCCGGCTTCCAGGAAATAGATCCCCATGCGATCTCCTTCACGGAGGATGTGGGATGTATCCACACCCAGGCCACGTAATTCCTTTACACAGGCATCTGCAAGGTCGTTTTGCGGCAGCCTGCTGACAAAGGCGACATCCACGCCATAATTTGCCAGGGAGACCGCTATATTTGCTTCACCGCCCCCGAAGGTGGCTTCCAGCATGTTTGATTGTCCGAACCGTTCGAATCCCGGGGTTGCCAGGCGGAGCATTACCTCTCCGAATGTTACTACTTTCATAGGTATTTTTTTTAGGTGAGTGTTTTATGGTTCTTCTTCATATATTTTTTTCTACAAATGCAATATTGACTTACCAGGGCTGATGCATGCGTCCGACTTTGCCAGGTTATTTTTTGGTATGATGACTGTATGATCCATCAATTATCGTTTTTACTTTGTGCCACAGTCCATAAATAATGGTCATCAGCTATACACTACACCGCTTTTTTCGATTCCCAGCTCAAGTCCGCGCAATTCTGCCATTCCGCGCAACAACCCGATCGCGGAGTATCCCGGGTTGGTTTTTTTATTCAGGTCGTCCAGGATGGTATGACCATGATCGGCCCGCATGGGGATGTTTTCATCCAGCCGGTGGGCCGCATGCCGCTTCTTCTGTTCTTTGAGCACCGCCACCATTACATTGTACATGTCCACATCGCCCCTGAGGTGGCTTGCCTCGTGGAAACTGCCGTCGAGGCTACGCTGCGTGCTTCGCAGGTGCAGAAAATTGATCTTTTCGCCTAGGCGTTCCACGATCCCCGGCAGGTCATTGTCCGGGCGCACACCCAGGGACCCAGTGCAGATGCAGAGTCCGTTGTAGATGCTATCAACCACGCTGACGATGTACTGCAGGTCTGATTCCGTGCTGACCACCCGCGGGAGGCCAAACAGGGAGATCGGCGGATCGTCGGGATGAATGGCCAGTCTGACCCCCGATTCGATGGCCACCGGGACGATCTGTTTGAGGAAATAGACCAGATTTTCGCGGTAGATCTCCGGTGTGATCTCACTGTATTCTTCCAGGCGCATGCGAAAATCATCCAGCGAGTAACCCTGCTGTCCGCCCGGCAGTCCCGCGATAATATTGTTCTGAAGGACATACTGTTGCTCGGATGACATGGATTCAAAGGTTTGTTTCGCTGCACTGATCTGTGCATCCGTATATTCTTTTTCAGCATCCTTGCGGTGCAGGATGAACAGGTCGAATGCCATGTATTCATTCATGCTGAACTGCAGTGCCCGGGCTCCGTCCTCCAGCTTCATTTCCAGGTTGGTGCGTGTCCAGTCCACCACCGGCATCCAGTTGTAGGTTACCACCGGAATCCCTGCTTTGCCTGCATTGCGGATGCTCTGTTTATAATTTTCGATCCACTTGGTGCGGGAAGGTTTCCCCTGTTTGATGTCCTCGTGCACGGGGATGCTTTCGATCACCGACCAGCTCAGCCCACGGGGTCGCCCTGGTTTTGTGGTGTCATCCCACTCAATGTGTCTCTTCCTTTCCACAATCGCTTCTTCTGTCCATATTTCGCCGATGGGTACCTCGTGCAGTGCGGTGACAATTCCTGTAGCTCCTGCCTGTCTTATATCCGCGAGGGTTACCGGATCAGACGGTCCATACCATCGCCATGTTTGTTCCATTCCCATGATCATTTGTTTTTATAGTATACAATGTTTTCCTTGTTAATAATATCAATTTGGCTGTAGTTGGTTGGTTCGATTTCCTTCCCTGTGAGCAGTTGTTCAGACAGCGCCATGATGGCATTGTAGGCCTGCACGTGGGGGCGCTGACCGATCAGGAAATCAATCGTACCCTTTTCCAGGTGCGTAATATTCTTATCGATAATATCATACCCCACCACGAAATACCCCTCCAGGTTCCTTTTTTCAATGAAATCGGCGAACAAAAACGCCCTGGAATTGGGGATAAATACTGCTTTGATGTCCGGGTGTTGTGCCAGTGTTGCCTCCAGCGTCTTTTCCGGCTCTCCCTTTTGCGACAGATCGATTTCCACGACTACAGGATCGATCTGTTGGGGGGCATTCAGTTGTGCATGCTGTTGATCTGCAAGGTTCCTGTCCCTTGCTTTATTGCCGGCAGTGTTCCTGGTATCCGGCCAGTTTTCTTCTGGTTGCTGCTTTTCCGAATGTGGATCTACCACTTTCCAATTTTCGTTCTGAAGGTTGTCGCTGAAATATTCCAGGAATCCGCTGACACGCGATTCGATGTGTTTTGAAAAGATCTTTTTGCTGGTCTGTTTAATGATCAGCACCTCTGGTAGCTCGGTCCTCTCCGGCAGTCCGGACTCTTTTCCCTGTTCTGCCACCTTCTCCTGCCCCCGCATGCCCGACAATCCGGGAACGCCCGCTTCCACCAGGCTCGCTGCAACCCTTCCGCTCTGATATGCATCCTGTCCGAAGTGTCCGAGCTTGTCAATGCCCTCCAGGTTGACCTCGACGGAGACGTATGGGATCCTGGCTTCATCCAGCTGGCGGATCTGCTCCAGTGAATTATGTCCGAATACCGGGTTCACTACCATTCCGTCGGGCGCCTGTTCAATGACCTTATTAAAAGCCTCCCTGAAACTTGACTCATCAGAAGCATCGAAAAATTCATAGATGATCCCGGTATTATACCGGTTCAGTTCAGTGGCGGCTTTGGTGATTCCCTGGATCGGCATCTCCCAGTAGGGGTTATGATCACTGGAATCGGGAATCACGATCCCGATTCGGATCTGCTTTTTCGAGGAGAGCGTCCGGGCAATGACATTGGGTGTATACCCGTATTGTTCTACGATCTCAAGCACCCTTGTTTTTGTCGCTTCGCTTACCTCCCCGCGCATATGCAATACCCGGTCGACGGTTCCGATGGACACGCCCGCTTTTTCAGCAATATCCTTTATTCCTACTCTTTTTTCGTTGCCTGTTGTCATTCGTTCTTTACCTGGTCGCGTTCCGCTTTGTTGTCTTTTCTGAACGGCGTAGTGTCCATTTCCGTGTACGTTAACGGGTACAAATATAATAGAAAGTTTTGAATTTCCGTGTACGTTAACGGAATTTTTTTCGCAAGACTGATCTAAAAGTTGTACATTGCCGTACATACCAGTGAAAAAACATGATCAAATCCCGGAGCCATCACCATATAATCGACAGGATACAACTGTTTCTGATGCTATTTCTGATAGAAACAGCGATTTCATTATCTTCATGCAGGAAATAAAAAGTCGTTTGTTCATATTTGAAACAAAGCATCTGATGTGATTCTGATATTACAATGCGAAATTGATCATTTTTCCAATATAGGAATGATTATTATCTTCAGGTAAATTCAGGAGGTGTGTTTTCGGATTAAAGGATTTGTAAATACTGCAGGGGAAAATGTAATCGGTCTGCAGGTTGTGTTTGGTTCTTTAAGGCTTGAAGAGATAGCACGTTACATGGGACCATCTGAAATGATCGCATTTAATAAATCCCTGACGCCTAAAGTATTACGCAACAAATATTTATGCCATACCCACATATGATACAGGAAGTTATCACATTTGAACCGGGCGAGATATGGTTGGATCCTGCTGATATTTTCAGGCTCATGCATATGGAGGACAACCAGGAACAGGAGCCATTTGCCAGTATTATAGCTAGAGAACTTGAAGCGGCGGCATCCTTTCGGGGGGTGCAGGGTGGTTACCGTTTGATTGAGGAGGTTGAGATGAACGATCAGGATGACCTGCTAATGCTTGGGGGAGAATCTTTCAAGGCGGGCAGGCAGGTTATTTCGAAACTGAAGGGATCAGAAGTAGTTGCCCTGTTTATTTGCACTGCCGGGGGGGAGGTAGGTAAGCGCATACAAAAGCTTGCACAGGAGGGAGATGACTTGTCTGCTTATGTGGCCGATATGATCGGTTCCGTATTGGTTGAAGAGGCCATGGACAGTGTCCATAAAACACTTTCAGATCGCATGCAACAACAGGGCTGGAAGGTTACAAACCGCTACAGCCCGGGTTATTGTGACTGGCACGTGAATGAACAACAGGCATTGTTTGGATTGCTCCCGGATGACTTTTGCGGAGTTACACTTAACGACAGTATGCTGATGCTCCCGGTTAAATCAGTAAGCGGTGTAATCGGAGCAGGTAGGAAGGTGAAGTATCAACGATATATATGTCATTCATGTTCCAGTGTTAGCTGCATTTACAGGGATGTGAAACAACGAAAAACGATCGGATAATGCCACAATTGACCATTCATGACCGTGGAAGTGGCCGGAAACTGGAAGTAAACAGGGGAGCGCGTTTGCTTGATGTCATCCGGAATGCCGGGTTTGAATTGCAGGCACCCTGTGGCGGTAATGGTACATGTGGGAAATGTCGTGTAAAACTTTCCGGGGGAGATTATGTGAATGCCTGCATATTTATCATACAGGATGACCTGGAAGTTTATCTCCCGGAGCTACTCGAATCCTCAGTGCTGACGGCACAATATAAGTACCTCAAGGAACTTCCGCTGATGCCCGGAAAAGCGGTGGAATTGTCGACAACCCCCATGGGAGTTGCAATAGATATAGGTACCACTACGATTGCTTTATACATGGTGCAGCTAATTACCGGGACGATTGCAGAAACGCGGTCGATAATGAATCCGCAGGGGAGTTATGGTGCAGATGTTATTTCGCGGATAAATTATACCATCAGCCATGAAGGGGGAACCACCACTTTAC
>CAZOXI010000140.1:0-7645 GCA_964583445.1 uncultured Bacteroidaceae bacterium
GAGCTGTTTCATCGTAAACTTTGTCCCTTTCGGGATGACATCCGCATTCAGATAGTCTTTGACACCCTGCGAAGTTTTTCCATTAACCAGGGTAAACAGTTTTTCGATGAGCAGTGACTTGAGTTCTTCGATGTTCTTATTGTATTCCTCGTCTACTTTATCGAGAATCTGCTTGGTGGCTGGTTTAGACTTCCTGTCCTTAACGGTACGTGAGAACAGTTTTTTGTCGATCACCACACCAAACAATGATGGTCCGGCTTTCAGGGAGGCATCTTTCACATCGCCTGCCTTGTCGCCAAAGATGGCACGCAGCAGTTTTTCTTCCGGTGAAGGATCTGATTCACCTTTCGGTGTAATTTTACCGATGAGAATGTCGCCCGGGCCGATCTCAGCACCGATCCTGATCAGTCCGTTTTCATCCAGGTTCTTGGTTGCCTCTTCGCTTACATTCGGGATATCGGAAGTGAGTTCTTCCAGTCCACGTTTTGTATCCCTGACCTCAAGCAGGTACTCATCCACATGTACGGAAGTAAATACATCTTCCCTTACCAGCCTGTCGGAGACAACGATCGCATCCTCGAAGTTGTATCCCTTCCATGGCATAAATGCCACCATCAGGTTCCTTCCGAGTGCTACTTCGCCATTTTCAGTGGCATATCCCTGGGTCAGGGTCTGTCCCTTTTTCACCTTCTCACCCTTTTTCACCATCGGGGTAAGGTTCACACATGTGTTCTGGTTCGTTTTGCGGAATTTCGGCAGTTTGTACCGTTTGATATTGTCTTCAAAACTTACAAACTCCTGTTCCTCAGTACGATCATATCTAATAACGATCTCGTTGGCATCAACGAACTCAATGACACCGTCTCCTTCTGCATTGATCTGCAACCGGGAATCCGTCACCACGCCTTCCTCAACACCTGTTCCCACGATGGGAGCTTCCGGTTTAAGCAGTGGCACTGCCTGGCGCATCATGTTGGATCCCATCAGGGCCCTGTTGGCATCATCATGCTCCAGGAACGGAATCAGTGAAGCTGCGATGGAAGCAATCTGATTCGGTGCAACGTCCATCAGGTGTACCTCATCATTCTCAGAGAGCGGGTAATCGGCTTCGTACCTCGCCTTTACCTTTGGATTTTTAAACGCACCATCATCAAGCAGCGGCGCGTTCGCCTGTGCGATGATCTTTCCTTCCTCCTCTTCAGCGCTCAGGTAAACCACTCCTTTATTGGAAAGGTCCACTTTACCTGCTTCAGCGTGACGGTAAGGTGTTTCGATGAATCCGAGTTTACTGATCTTTGCATATACGCAGAGTGAGGAGATCAGGCCAATGTTTGGACCTTCCGGGGTCTCGATCGGACAGAGTCGCCCGTAGTGTGTATAGTGCACGTCCCGCACCTCGAAACCGGCACGTTCTCTCGACAAACCACCTGGTCCGAGTGCAGACATACGGCGCTTGTGCGTCATCTCTGCCAGCGGATTGGTCTGGTCCATGAACTGTGACAACTGGTTGGTTCCGAAGAACGAATTGATCACGGAGGAGAGGGTTTTGGAATTGATCAGGTCGGTAGGTGTGAACACCTCGTTGTCGCGCACATTCATTCGTTCACGAATGGTCCTCGCCATACGGGCAAGTCCGACGCTGAACTGGTTCATCAGCTGTTCACCTACTGTACGGACCCTCCGGTTACTGAGGTGGTCGATATCATCCACATCTGTTTTGGAGTTGATCAGTTCAATGAGATATTTGATGATCTGGATAATGTCCTCTTTCGTGAGCACGCGGTGATCCATGTCTGTTTCCAGGTTCAGTTTCCTGTTCAGACGGTAGCGTCCCACCTCGCCCAGGTCGTATCGCTTGTCGGAGAAGAACAGCTTGTCGATGACGTCCCTCGCAGTGGTTTCGTCAGGCGGTTCAGCGTTCCTCAACTGGCGATAAATATGCAATACTGCCTCTTTTTCCGAGTTACACGGGTCTTTCTGCAGTGTATTGTAAATGATTGCAAAATCGGTGATATTGGCCTCCTCCTTATGGAGCAGGATGGTCTTGCTGCCAGATTCAACGATCTGTTCGATATGTTCATTTTCCAGTACGGTTTCCCTATCGATGATCACTTCGTTCCGTTCGATGGAGACCACCTCGCCGGTATCTTCGTCCACGAAATCCTCGATCCAGCTCTTCAGCACACGGGCAGCCAGTTTGCGGCCGACCACCTTCTTGAGACCTGTTTTTGAAACTTTGATCTCATCAGCAAGGCCAAAAATCTCCAGGATATCTTTATCGCTTTCATACCCTATCGCCCGCAGAAGTGTCGTTACCGGTAATTTCTTTTTCCTGTCGATATATGCATACATGACACTGTTGATGTCCGTAGCAAATTCAATCCACGACCCTTTGAAAGGGATGATCCTGGCGGAGTACAACTTGGTACCATTGGCGTGCAGGCTTTGCCCGAAGAATACTCCGGGTGACCTGTGCAGCTGTGAAACCACCACACGCTCGGCACCATTGATAATGAAAGCACCCCTGTCAGTCATATAGGGCACTGTTCCAAGATATACATCCTGGATGACTGTATCGAAATCCTCATGTTCAGGATCTGTACAATACAGTTTCAGTTTTGCTTTCAATGGTACGCTGTAGGTCAGTCCCCTTTCGATACACTCGTCGATGGAATAGCGGGCCGGGTCAATGGAAAAGTCCAAAAACTCCAGCACGAAGTTATTCCTGGTATCGGTGATCGGGAAATTTTCCTGAAAGACCTTGTAGAGTCCTTCATCTTTTCTGTTTTCAGGGGTTGTTTCCAGTTGGAAGAACTCCCGAAAAGATTTTAATTGTACTTCCAGAAAATCAGGATATTCCAGTTGATTTTTAATGGAAGCAAAACTTAACCGTTTGTTATTTTGTATTGATGACATCGCGATATATTCCAAAATTTAACCTTAATTTATTAATATGCATAAAGGTTTAGACCCCATCTTCTCTCAAGATGGGGTACTAAACCTATAGTGGAAATGCGAGTGCCTTATTTGATTTCAACCTCTGCTCCAGCTTCTTCAAGTTGTGTTTTGATTGATTCAGATTCCTCTTTGCTTGCACCTTCTTTAACAGGTGATGGTGCAGAATCTACTAAAGCTTTAGCTTCTTTCAGTCCAAGACCAGTCAGGTCTTTCACCAGTTTAACAATTTGGAGCTTGGCTCCACCCGGTGATGTAAGAATCACGTCGAATTCAGTTTTTTCTTCAGCAGCTTCACCATCGCCACCACCGGCGGCAGGACCTGCTACTGCAACTGCAGCAGCAGCCGGTTCAATTCCGTGCTCTTCTTTAAGAATATCGAGTAACTCGTTAACTTCCTTAACAGTTAATTCTACTAACTGATCTGCGATTGCTTTTACGTCAGCCATTTTTATTGATTTTTGTAAATGTTATTAAACTTATTCTTTTTCTGATAATGTCTTAAGGGCTCCAGCCATTTTACTGCTGCTACTTGCAAGTGCTGATGCCAGGCTAGTGGCAGGCGATGTAAGCAGTGTAAGCAGGTCGGCAAGGAGTTCTTCCTTAGATTTAATAGTGGAGAGACTATCCAGTTGATTGTCGCCAATGTATATTGATTCCTCAACAAAGGCAGCCTTCAGGATAGGTTTGTCCATGGATTTTCTGAATTCCTTGATCAATTTTGCAGGTGCATTACCTGTTTCACAAAACATGATCGAAGTTGCGTCTTTCAACACATCATAGAATTCGACGAATTCGCCACCGGACTTCTCCATTGCTTTTTGGAGTAATGTATTCTTGACCACCATCAGCCTGATCTGGTTTTCGAAGCATTTTCTTCTCAGGTTCGATGTTTGCTCAGCGTTCAGCTCAGAAATATCGGCGAGATAGAAATGTTTGGCCTCTTTCAGGTCAGTAACCAGGTTGTCAATAATTACATTCTTATCTTCTCTTCTCATTCTCTAGAGATTCTTTAGCGATTATTTTTTCTCTTCGATAGCTTTAGGATCCAATCTGATTCCAGGACTCATCGTACTGGAAAGATAAAGGCTCCTGATATAGGTTCCCTTGGCAGCTGCAGGTTTCAGTTTGATGATGTTCTGGACAAATTCCTTCACATTCTCAATGATCTGCGGCTCCTCGAAGGAAACTTTCCCAACAGAGGTATGAATGATACCGTATTTATCTACTTTGAAATCGATCTTACCCTTCTTCACTTCTTCAACTGCTTTACCGATTTCCATGGTAACGGTACCGCTTTTAGGATTCGGCATCAGACCCCTTGGTCCGAGTACCCTACCCAGCTTACCGAGTTTAGCCATCACGGGAGGCATGGTAATGATCACGTCCACGTCGGTCCAACCTTGTTCGATCTTCTCGATGTAATCATCCAGTCCTACGTAATCGGCGCCGGCAGCTTTGGCTTCTTCCTCTTTATCAGGAGTACACAGTGCCAGAACGGTTTTTTCCTTTCCGGTTCCGTGTGGAAGCGTAATAACACCACGCACCATCTGGTTTGCTTTCCTGGGATCTACCCCAAGTCTGATATCCAGGTCGAGGGAAGCATCAAATTTTGTATTGGAAATTTCCTTTACAATTTGTGCTGCTTCCTTGAGTGTATATAGCTTGTCCTTGTCTAACTTCTCTAAAGCTAACTTCCTGTTTTTAGTAAGTTTACCCATTATTATTCAAATTAATTGTTAGACGGGAATTCCCCTTGAACAGTAATTCCCATACTCCTGGCGGTTCCGGCCACCATTTTCATTGCAGATTCAACAGTAAACGCATTCAGGTCCGGCATCTTGCCTTCAGCGATCGTTCTTACCTGGTCCCATGTAACGGAAGCAACCTTCACCCTGTTGGATTCGGCTGATCCGCCTTTGAGTTTTGCCATCTCGAGCAGTTGGACTGCCACCGGTGGTGTTTTCACGATAAAGTCAAACGACTTATCGCTGTAAACGGTAATGATCACTGGCAAGAGTTTTCCGGCCTGGTCCTGGGTTCTGCCATTGAATTGCTTGCAGAACTCCATGATGTTTACACCCTTAGCACCCAACGCGGGTCCTACGGGAGGGGAAGGATTAGCAGCTCCTCCCCTGATCTGTAACTTAATTAAGCCTTCTACTTCTTTTGCCATTTCTAATTTATATTTACATATGGAGTTTAATCACAAACCTCTGCGATAAATGTACAGGAAGCATTTATTTGGATATACAGTTATCAGGTTCGCAATGCTTTTATTCTATCCTTCCTTTTCTACCTGCATAAAGCTCAGTTCAAGCGGGGTTTTCCTACCGAAGATCTTTACCATGACCTTCAGTTTTTTCTTTTCCTCGTTGACCTCTTCAATGATGCCGGTGAAACTGTTAAACGGACCGTCGATCACCTTCACTGATTCCCCCACAAAATAGGGAACGCTCATTTCTTCATCGCCGGCCGTGAGTTCGTCGACCTTACCGAGGATCCTGTTCACCTCTGCATCACGCAGCGGGATAGGTTCCTGCTCACCCTGGGTACCCAGGAAGCCGATTACATTAGGGATATTTCTCAGGATATGTGGTATTTCACCTGTCAGGACAGCTTCAACAAGCACATAACCCGGAAAATAGTTTCTTTCCTTACTGATCTTTTTACCATTTCTTATCTGGTAAACTTTCTCGGTAGGGATGAGAACCTGGGATATATAATCCTGGAGGTTCAACCTGGATATTTCACTTTCGATATATTCCTTGGCTTTCTTTTCCTTACCGCCGATCGCTCTCAGAACATACCATTTTTTTTCTACATCGCTCATTACTACAATCAGACTAATTTATAGATGCCTTCCAGTATAGTTTGAAACGAAATGTCCATCACAAACACGACCAGGGCAAAAATCAGCGAAGCGATCATTACGATGATCGCGCTGTTTTGCAGTTCCTTCCAGGTCGGCCAGGTGACTTTATGCACCAGTTCGTTATAGGAATCCTTCAGGTAATTGATTATTTTCTTCATTGCACTAGGATGATTTCGCACGGGAGGAGCGACTCGAACGCCCGACACCTGGTTTTGGAGACCAGTGCTCTACCAACTGAGCTACACCCGTAATTGCCTAAACAGTCAAAAAGAGGCCGGTCCAAATATCCCACTCGGACCGATCTCTTTTAAAAAAGTTGGATATCAATGTTTTATTCAGTGATATCAATCACCTGACCTGCACCAACTGTTCTGCCACCTTCGCGGATAGCGAAACGCAGACCTTTGTTGATCGCAACAGGATAGATAAGTTTCACGGTGATGGTTACGTTATCACCAGGCATTACCATCTCTGTTCCTTCCGGAAGCTGGATTTCACCAGTAACGTCGAGCGTTCTCAGGTAAAACTGCGGACGGTAGTTGTTGTGGAAAGGAGTGTGGCGACCGCCTTCTTCTTTCTTCAACACATATACCTCAGCTTTGAACTCAGTATGCGGAGTGATGGAACCTGGCTTGGCCAGTACCATACCTCTTTTGATCTCTTTTTTGTCAACACCCCTGAGCAGCAGTCCTACGTTATCTCCAGCTTCCCCGGTATCAAGGATCTTACGGAACATCTCAACACCCGTACAAACTGTTTTGCGTCCTTCAGCACCCAGACCGATCATTGCCAGCTCATCACCTGTGTTCACAACACCTGTTTCAATCCTACCGGTGGCAACTGTACCACGTCCGGTAATAGAGAATACGTCCTCAACAGGCATCAGGAATGGCTTTTCTTTCTCACGGGGAGGAATCGGAATGTATTCATCAACTGCATCCATCAGTTCCATTACTTTATCTTCCCACTTCTCTTCTCCGTTCAGCGCACCAAGTGCGGAACCATGGATAACAGGAGCATTATCGCCGTCAAATTCATAGAAATCAAGCAGTTCACGAACCTCCATGTCAACGAGCTCTAGCAGTTCCGGATCATCAACCATGTCAACCTTGTTCAGGAAAACAACGATTTTGGGAACGTTCACCTGGCGAGCAAGGAGGATGTGTTCTCTTGTTTGTGGCATAGGTCCGTCAGTACCCGCAACAACAAGAATGGCTCCGTCCATCTGGGCAGCACCCGTTACCATGTTCTTTACATAGTCAGCGTGTCCCGGGCAGTCAACGTGCGCATAGTGGCGTGTCGCTGTCTGGTACTCAACGTGAGCAGTGTTAATTGTGATACCTCTTTCTTTTTCCTCAGGTGCATTGTCGATAGAATCGAAATCCCTGATCTCAGAGAGTCCTTTCTTAGCAAGAACCTGTGTAATAGCAGCGGTCAATGTGGTCTTACCGTGGTCAACGTGACCGATGGTACCAATATTGACGTGCGCTTTGGACCTATCAAATTTTTCTTTAGCCATAACTTAATTTAAATTAATATTGATACTTGTAAATAGTTACTTCAAAATTAAAATTCAGAGCCAATGATGGGAATTGAACCCATGACCTCTTCCTTACCAAGGAAGCGCTCTACCCCTGAGCTACATCGGCTTAATAACGCTGGTTTGCCGGATCATCCCGGTATCCAGGGGGAACATCACGAACATTACCCGATCAATAACTCTTCAAATCTAAACACCGTTGAGCGGGAAACGAGGCTCGAACTCGCGACCCCAACCTTGGAAGGGTTGTGCTCTACCAACTGAGCTATTCCCGC
>CAZOXI010000141.1:0-4331 GCA_964583445.1 uncultured Bacteroidaceae bacterium
GAAATTGGTACGATGCAGGAATTGGGGGTGGAGGCGCGCCTTCGCCTGCCTCAGTTCGTGCTGCCATTCAAGACGGATCAGTTCATCAGGCAATTCAACCCGGAAACCAATATCAACCTGGCCTATAATTACCAGAAAAGGCCGGATTATACGCGGTCCACATTCAGGGGAAGCTTTGGATATCAGTGGCGCGGGAACAGGTATGTTACTCATTCTGTGTATCCAATTGATATCAGCCTGATCAATACGCCGGTGCTGGCTGATGATTTCCGTAACTGGCTGGAAGGAACCTACCTTTACTACAGCTATCTGCCGCATTTTATTACAGATCAGAGATACAGGATGGTATATACCAACCAGAAGCTGAATAAGGCCAGTGATTTTCAATATGTACGGTTTGGTTTTGAAACGGCAGGAAATATCATGTACGGACTCTACCGGCTGATCGGTGATCCGGCCAATGATGCAGTGCTTCAGTTGTTTGGTGTGGATTACGCCCAGTATGTCAGAACAGATATCGATATACGGCATTACGATTACAGGGGTGAAGAACAGAGCCTGGTATACCGGGCCTTCCTGGGAGCAGCAGTACCTTACCTGAATTCCACTGCCATTCCGTTCGAAAAGCAATTTTTCGGAGGTGGAGCCAACAGTATCCGGGCCTGGCGTGTAAAAAACCTTGGACCAGGTTCTTTCGAAGGTGATACCATCTCCAGGTATCCGAACCAGACAGCAGATCTCAAGATTGAAGCCAATATTGAATACAGGTTCAACCTGTTCTGGAAACTTGAAGGCGCATTGTTCGTTGATGTCGGAAATATTTGGTCCCTCTCAGGAGAAGACGACAGGGAAGGCGCACTGTTTGAATTCAAGCGGTTTTACAAAGAATTCGCTGTGGGTACCGGGTTCGGCATCCGGTTTGATTTTAATTTTTTCATTTTCAGAGCCGACCTGGGCATCCCGATGGTTGATCCGTCCTATCCCGAAGGAAAGCGGTGGGTGCCTGCACATACAAATCTGCAATGGAACGACCTGGGGTACAATTTTGCCATCGGGTATCCTTTCTAGTAACCTGCTAAAAAGTAGTTGTAACCTGGTGAATTGGCACCAAATCTCCTGTCCGCCTGTTCAGCCTAGGGAAACCTTGGGGTGCTGATGATTAAACTCTGTCTTCCTGTTCCATAGTACCGATTTTTTGTCTACTTTTGTGGCGCAGAATTACAAACCTCATTTTAATAATCTATCATGGCAGAAAGAATTTTAGATGTTATTAAGCCCGGTGTGGTCACGGGCGACGATTACCAGAAGTTGCTGGCAATCGCAAAGAAGAATCAATATGCTTTACCGGCAGTGAATGTTGTCGGAACCAATACAGTCAATGCAGTGATCGAAGCTGCAAAGGTGGTGAATGCACCTGTAATGATCCAGTTCTCAAATGGAGGGGGCGTCTTCTATGCCGGAAAAGGAGCATCAAATGAGAACCAGCGGGCTGCAATCGCCGGTGCAGTATCCGGAGCAATGCACGTGCATGCAATGGCTGATTTGTATGGTGTACCGGTGATCCTTCATACCGACCATGCAGCAAAAAAACTGCTGCCGTGGATCGATGGTCTGCTGGAGCATGGCGAGAAGCATTTCGAACGTTCCGGTAAACCCTTGTTCAGTTCTCATATGCTTGACCTGTCGGAGGAGCCGCTGGAAGAGAACATTGAAATCTGCAAGAAATACCTGGAAAGAATGGACAAGCTCGGAATGACCCTCGAGATTGAATTGGGAGTGACCGGAGGTGAAGAAGATGGAGTGGATAATACAGGACTCGATACCTCTCTGTTGTATACGCAGCCTGAAGAAGTTGCCTATGCATACGAGGAACTCAGTAAAGTGAGTGACAGGTTCACCGTTGCTGCCTCTTTCGGTAATGTGCACGGTGTATATAAGCCCGGCAATGTAAAACTGACGCCGAAGATCCTGGATAACTCACAAAAATATATACAGGAAAAGCTGGGCACTGGTGAAAAACCGGTGGACTTCGTTTTTCACGGTGGCTCAGGATCCTCAAATGCAGAAATCCGCGAAGCAATCAGCTACGGAGTGATCAAAATGAATATCGATACCGATACACAATGGGCATTCTGGGAGGGCATTCGTGCATACGAGGCTGCGAACCACGATTACCTGCAATCGCAGATCGGTAATCCTGAAGGGGAGGACAAGCCCAACAAGAAAAAATATGATCCACGCGTCTGGTTGCGTGAAGGCGAGAAATCAGTGATCGAAAGGCTGAAAGTAGCCTTCGAGGATCTGAATTGTGTCGACAGGCTGTAGCCCGAATGATGCATCATCCAGGCGTGGGACCGTAATTTCCTTTATAATCAAATTGAAAAGCCATGCTGGTCCGGACCCGTTCCGAACCACATGGCTTTTTTGTGTAGCTCTGACAACCTTACATCCGGTCGCCTGGACCGAAAACGCATACTTCCTCACCTGTTCCTTCTAATTTTCCTTCGGTCGGCACGCTGATTCCTGCGATTTTTCATTATAATTGCCAATCGTTTCAATCACAGTTAATAAAACAGACATATGATACAGGGAGATAATACGCCCAGGGACAGTTTTTCCAGCAAATTCGGTGTGATTGCTGCAGCAGCCGGATCAGCGATAGGATTGGGAAACATCTGGAGGTTTCCTTATGTGCTTGGGGAAAACGGGGGCGGTGCTTTTCTGCTGATTTACCTTGTATTCATCGCCGCCATCGGCATTCCGGTCATGATGTCTGAATTTACCATCGGCCGTGCAGCCCAGCTGAACCCGGTGGGTGCGTTTAAGAAGATCGCACCCGGAAAAAAATGGCATCTGATCGGATCACTTGGTGTAGTCACGGCCTTCATTATCCTGGCGTTTTATACAGTGGTTGCCGGCTGGACCCTTGAATACCTGGTACAGTCAGTTAAATGGCTCATTTTACCTGAAAGATCCGGGGTGGCAGGATTGGAAGGGGAGGCCTCAAGAATTTTTTTTCAGCAACATTATGCTGATTTTACGGGGGGCATCTGGCGTCCCGTTATCTGGTTTTTGATCATGCTTTTCTTTACAGGGTACATTGTGGCATCGGGCGTGAAAAAAGGGATTGAAAAATATGCCAAGATCCTGATGCCCATTTTGCTCCTGCTGTTGATCATCCTGGTGTTTCGCTCCGTATCACTGGAAGGAGCAAAAGAGGGTCTGGTATTCCTGTTCAGGCCTGACTTCTCGCAGATCAAGGATGCCCCAGTACAGGTGATCCTCGAAGCACTCGGACAGGCGTTCTTTTCACTTTCGATTGGTATGGGTACCCTGATCACCTACGGATCGTATATCCGGAAAAAGGAGAACCTGGCAAGTACAGCCGTAAGTGTTGCAGCAGCAGATACTTTTATCGCTGTGATTGCCGGACTGGCCATTTTTCCAGCAGTGTTTGCCTTTGGCATCAATCCGGGCGAAGGACCGGAACTGGTCTACATCACCCTTCCTGTGATCTTCCAGAATATGCCGGGAGGATTGATCTGGGCACTGATGTTCTTCCTGCTCCTCTGTTTTGCTGCGATAACCTCCACGATATCCGTGCTTGAAGTGATTGTAGCATATCTTTCGGAACAGCTTAAAATGACCCGTCGGCGTGCGGTGATCCTTGCTACCACTGCAGTCGCCATCCTTGGATTGATCTGTACGGTCTCCAGTGATGTTTTCGCAGTATTCAATGCTTCTCCGGATATATTACTGCCCTTTGGAGGATTCTTTATCGTGGTGTTTATCGGTTGGTTCTTCTCCAAAGATGCCCTGAAAAAGGAACTCTCAAGTGATGGTACCGTGAAGACAGGCTACTTCCCATTCTTCTTATTCCTTGTGCGATTCGTCGCTCCGTTGGCGATTGTATTCCTTTTCGCCATCGGTGTCTACAACAAGCTGATCACCGTCTTCCCCTCCATCGGATAGCCAGAAGGCGGTCAAGGTTTTTCCCATCCATGATTCTGGCATAGATAGTGCCATCACACGCTTTTCGTCCATCGGTTGATCTGCATACAGATATTTAGCTGCTCCGACACATAAATAGTTTAAAAGATATGTCATGAGAAAACTGATCCGGGAATTGTTCTTCCTCAGGAGAGGGGAGCGGCGGGCATTGTATCTTGTGATGCTCCTGTTATTATTTTCTGCCCTGGTCAGGATCTATATCTCCACGCGGCCGTTGCCGGAGTTTCAGCCGGATGAGGTATTCACCCGGCATATGGAGGAGATACGGGAGCAAATCGATTCGGTGTTGAAACAGGAACAGGCACGGGAACAATATGCAG
>CAZOXI010000141.1:4431-7629 GCA_964583445.1 uncultured Bacteroidaceae bacterium
CGGGAGCAAATCGATTCGGTGTTGAAACAGGAACAGGCACGGGAACAATATGCAGGGGAGAAGCGCAGACCGGGGAAATGGGGGAAGGGACAGCACGGAATACGGGATGATGTGACAGCTACGTTGAAGCCAGCCACATTCGATCCCAACACAGTTGAGTACGATACGCTGCTGGCCATGAACCTTTCTTCCTATGTTAGCCACAATATCATCAGCTACCGGGAAGCAGGCGGGATATTCCGCCAACCATCCGACCTGGAAAAGATCTATGGCCTTGAGAAGGAGATGTACGATGCACTGGTTCCTTATATTGCGATTGGACGCAAGGATGAGGATGTATACGGCAGGGGGGATTTCCCCGATGATTCACTGCGCACAGCAAACGGGCGGGAAAATACCGGGGCCTACCGGGGAAATACCGTGACCCAAACGGCCAGGACCGCAACCCTTCAGAACACATCCGGCAAGTGGAGTGAGCCCAAATTTTCACTCGAGCTCAATAGCGCCGATTCGGCAGACCTGATCGCTTTGCCGGGGATTGGTCCCTGGTTCGCAGGCAGGATCATCCGTTACAGGGAACTCCTGGGAGGGTTCGTGAACCCCGTGCAACTGCTGGAGGTGTACGGAATGGATACCACCCGTTACAATGGGATCATTTCCTTTGTGACTGCTGATTCAACACGTATTCAGCGTATAGATTTGAACAACAGTACATTCCAGGAGGTGATCTCACATCCCTATATCAGCAGGGAGGAAACATATGCGATCTTCAGGTACCGCGATTTTGCGGATTCAATCCTGGTCCCGGAAAATATTCTCAGGGATCAAATCATTGATCGTGACAGGTTTAAACGTATGGTTCCTTATCTGACTGCAGAAGACATGATGGATTAGTTGGGTTTTCTATTGATTTCCACCCATAATTTTCATATTTTTAAAGTTGAATTTATGAAAGCAGTCTAAATTCATTGAAGCAACTAAAAAACACCCGGTTGAAACTTTTTCCTAAAAATTTCCAAAAAATATTGATTAATAGAAATTGAATTTCTACATTTGCGGCTCATTAAAAAAAGGAGAATTCTATGATAGTTATTCCTGTGAAAGAAGGAGAGAACATCGAAAGGTCGCTCAAGAAGTTCAAAAGGAAATTTGAGAAGACTGGTGTAGTAAAGGAACTGCGTAACAGGCAGGCTTTTACAAAACCTTCGATACAGAAGCGGCAGCAGAAACTGAAAGCGATCTACGTTCAGAAGCTGCAAAGGGAAGAAGAATAGTTGCACTGGATTTAGGCAGGTTTGGATGTAACTGCCTATGGATAAAGTGAATGAATTTCTGGCGTACCTGCAGAACGAAAAACGTTATGCAGCACATACGCTGATCTCTTATAAAAACGATTTAGAACAATACCATGCTTTCTGCCAGGAAAATGGCAAAGAAGGCATGGATTTGTTTTTTAAGACGGTCCGCAGCTGGGTAGTTCATCTCATGGAGCAGGAGTATACACCCAGGTCGATCCACAGAAAACTATCCTCCCTCAGGTCGTATTGCAAATACCTGATCCGCCGTGGAGAGTTGAATTCAGATCCGGTTGAGAAGGTGCTTAAACCGAAGGTCAACAAGCGGATCCCTCGGTTTGTAGAAGAAAAGAGTATCAATCTTTTCCTTGACGCATATATTTTTGGAGATGATTTCGCAGGGGAGCGGGACAAGCTTGTTATCAACATGTTGTACCAGACAGGGATTCGCAGAAGTGAGTTGACCGGGCTTACGCTGGAAGCTGTTGATATTGTCAGCGGTCAGATCCGGGTCCTCGGAAAGCGCAGTAAAGAGCGAATTATTCCTGTTGGACGAGAACTTTCTGATGCTATTCAGGGTTATTTAAAAAGAAGGGACGAGCAGTTTCCTGATGCTTCCTCTGAAGCGTTGCTGTTAACAGATGCGGGAAAGCCTGCCTATCCCAAGCTGATTTATCGCATCGTGAATAAGTACATAGGAATGATTTCTACGTTGGAAAAAACAAGTCCGCACATTTTACGTCATACATTCGCGACCCACATGCTCAATAATGGTGCTGATCTGAATGCCATCAAAGAGATATTGGGACATGCCAATCTTTCGGCTACGCAGGTATATACCCACAATACATTTGAGAAATTAAAATCTATTTATAACCAGGCTCACCCCAGAGCATAAAAACAAGGAGGTGATTATGAATGTTAAAATTCACTCAGTCAAATTTGATGCAGACAGTAGTTTATTGACCTTCATTGAGGAAAAGGTCAATAAATTGGAAGTGTTTTACGATAATATCCTTGGAGCGGAGGTATTTCTCAGGCTTGAGAAAGACACGCAGGAGCGGGAGAACAAGATAGTCGAGATTAAGCTGGATGTAGCAAGAAACCCCCTCTTTTCCAAAAAGCAGTGCAAAACATTTGAAGAGGCTACTGACCTGTCAGTGGATGCGATTCGCAAACAACTCCTGAAACATAAGAATAAAGTGAGGAAAAACTGAGGTCCTTGATTTCATTGAAAAAAGGGCCGCTGTTGCGGCCTTTTTTATTCCCTGGTAAAAAAAATCACAATTCTATGTAAAGAACAGTTATTCAACAGTATAGGTAGTGATTTAGAAAAATAAACAGGCACCCTTAATTCAAAAAAATAAACTCCCAAAAAAAATAAAAAGAATATTTTGTCATATAGTTTTTTATTTCATACATTTGCAGACCGATTTTGGAGGGTAGTTTTTTGACTTAATGCAACGCCGATGTAGCTCAGTTGGTCAGAGCAGCTGATTTGTAATCAGCAGGTCGGGGGTTCGAATCCCTCCATCGGCTCAAAGGCATGATAATGATCATGCTTACGGGGAGATACCAAAGTGGCCAACTGGGGCAGACTGTAAATCTGCTGTCGCACGACTTCGGAGGTTCGAATCCTCCTCTCCCCACAAAGTTCTTTAATAACGCAGGGAGTAGTTTGCTGGTTTGAGCAGGAGGTTCGAACCGAGCGACGCCAGGAGCGAGCTCACGAATGCCGACGAAAGGAGGCATGAGTAATCCTCCTCTCCCCACAGCGTCCGCCGAAGCCTTGGCGAAGGCGGGCAGCTCCAAAACACAAGTGCAGGCTTTATTTGTACGCCTTCACTGAAGTTTCGGCGAACACTGCGGGAATAGCTCAGTTGGTAGAGCACAACCCTTCCAA
>CAZOXI010000142.1:0-7605 GCA_964583445.1 uncultured Bacteroidaceae bacterium
GGTGAAGACCTCGTTGAAAGCAGCGAAGGGTTCACTGTTTCTGTCGAAGACGCAGACCATCCAATGGTCCGGGGGCTCACGCTGGAAGATATCCCTCCACTGTTGGGTTACAATGAATTTATTCCCAGAAAGAATTTTCATACATTGATGAAAATCCGTGAAACCGGTCATCCACTGCTGGGAATATCGGAACACGGAAAGGGCAGGATGGTTACCTACGCATCAGATCCTGTTGCACACTGGGGACTCAACTTCATGAAATGGGAGGATTACCGGACTTTCTGGCAAAGACTCGCTTTGTGGGTTTCGGGAAAATAACGTTTAGCTGGTTTTGCTACCGTTCATATTCCTCCCAGAAAAGCCGCTCCTGCTCATTCCTTGGATAAGGCTCAAAGCCGAATTTTCGGTATAGCCCGATGGCATTCAACCTGAAATTCTCCGTTGTGACCAGTGCTTTAGTATGGCCCAGTTCAATAAATCTTCTACATAACTTTGTCGTGAGTGCCTTAGCCAGTCCCCTTCCCTGATGATCAGGACATACAGCCACCCAATGGATTCGGCCATAACCGGGACCTGCCAGTTCATTATTGAACCAGGCTGTGGCTGTACCCACTTCCTTTCCTGCATGGTCACACAAATAGTACTGCCGAAGGCTGATCAGATGCTCGTCCCCGCCGAATTCTCTAGTAAACAATTTTAAATCCACATGATGAAAAGGCTCGGCTTCGCGATGGATTCTAACCCAGTTTACCAAATCACCGGTCCTGTATAAACGAAATTCGTATCCCTCCGGTAGCAAGTATTCCGGCAATGCTGCTATGGCATCTTTCACCATCATAACCTCGATCACGGCTCTTTCCTGGTTTTCCATATACAAAGTCAAGTTTATAGCGGCGAGTTGCTCTTCTGAAGCTTGAAATGAATCACCTCCCCGCCAGTCCTTATCCTTAACAGGTAAAGGCCTGGCTTGATTTCATGCAAGTCGAGCCTCCCTTCATCCGGAAATAACAATCGTTCCAGCACCATCCGCCCGTGAAGATCAATAAGGGATACCTGGCTCTCTTGCGCTACCTTCACATAAATCATTTCTGTAGCTGGATTGGGATAGAACTGAATCAGACCGGAACTGCCTGAGAATACGCTTGATGCCTCGGTCAGTGAAACTGTTACCGTGGTATCAATCTCCAGAAATAGTGTGTCTTTTACATCATGGAACCCTTCCTTCTCGACCCGGTAAACATAGAATTCCCTGGCTGGTAGCTGGGAAAAGAAAGTCTGTCCATTCTGATCGGTTTGCCTGACGATGCCGTTTAATTCAAGCAAAGCATTCTTCAGTCGTACGGTACCGGCATATACCTCCATCATAAGGTCTGCCCTGGTTTTGGTCATCCGGATCAGAATGGTTGAATCTGTGAAAATGTCCAGCGTATCATCGTAGTCGAAATGATCTGCATGCTCAATATGTATGGCCTCACCACCGCCACTGAATTCAACCTCAGCAATACCATTGGTACCCGTCAGCCAGATATTCTCACCCTTATAAATAACAGCCCTGTAAAGAGGCTCTCCGGAAGTCCTGTCCAAAACTTTAACCTGAACTTCATAATAGATTTTCTGAAGGTCGATGACCAGGGTGGAGTCGCTGAATATCTCAATCTGCCCGGTATAAGAAATATAACCTGCCTTTTCAACAGCGATATCAAAAAAGCCGTAGGAGAGGTCTGAATATTTGGTAAAACCAGTACTGTCTGTTTCCTCCGGCATACCATTCAGACGAATTGTGCAACCGGGTAATAGTTTTCGAGTGTCGGCATCAACGACATTCACCTGAAGCTCATATGCGTTTAAAGCTTCGGTCAGGGTATCGGTCAGGAGGGTGTCTGAAAGGATCAGTACCGAATCCTGCTTACTAATAAACCCTTTCTTGAATAAGGTATACCGAAGATATCCCGCTGATTGCTTGTATATATCTGCGATCCCTTCTTCATTGGAATAGGCCAGCATTCCGGGAACGTTCACCTTCACCCCTTCCATAAGAACGGTATCCTCTGCCAGGGCTGCATATATCTGCAGGGTGACCTTATAAACAGCAGGTGCGATATCGCTCAGTACCGTGAATTTCCATACTTCACCCTTGACGGTCGTATCATTGAATATCGCATCTATGCGCCAGTAATAGGTAGAATCTCTTTTGAGTTTTCCGGGAGAATAAATGTTTTTCTGCTGGTTACCGATGAATTCATCGGATTCATGATTGGCATTCTGCACGGAAGGGGCAGAATTACCAAAATAAACATCATAAGAAAAAGCCCTGTAAGCTTGCTTCCAAATAAGATCTATAATATCCGAGGATACCCGGGCAGCTCGGGAAGGTATAGGAAAAGAAGCCCGGTTAATACGGTGTCCAGGGATCCAGTAAGTGGAGTCGCCATATTCATAGGCCCCTATATCGGGTGGCCCGCATACCATCGGATCGGTCACACCGGGGACTTCAGCCCCCTCATTGATCAATTCAGATCCGAATCTGGGCCGAAAATCATACTCCATTCGGTTCACCAGCAATCCGAAGTAGTCCTGCTCCTCCCTGTTATGGCTCACATCCCCCGGCATTGGAACCGGATTAAAACGGTTCGCATACATATTTTCAACCAGGTTGTTATAGGTGTAACTATTCTCATTGGCCATCACTTCCGGAATATGATCGTGCCATGGCTTGGAGGGCTCCATCCCGGATTCCAGGTAAATACCGGCCTTTCCGCAATCAAAAGTGGTATTGTTATAGATCCGGTTCTCATCACCTTTAACGACAATCCCCTCCCATCCAATGTCCCATGTAACGTTGCGATATACATTCAGCCTCCTGGTCTTATCATCACCTCTTATGCCCAGTGCTATATGCGGAGGATGCACATTGTGTACCCAGTTGTAACGTATGTGAGAATGCTCACATCGCGGTAACAGTGTGTAGATAATCGACACATCCTTACACATCCTTCCCCCGGAATAGACATGGTTCAGTTCTACCACATCATAGGGACCGGAAAAGCCAAGCAGAGAGTTTCCACCGTTGTATACTGTATTCATCCGGATGGTATTGTGCGAAACGTAGTTATTGCCTGAATTATCTGAAGCGATTGCCTTGTAATCCAGCGTGCCGCTCCAACACACATCATGTATCAAATTATTTTCCACCAGGTTATGGTCACCTGTGACTTTAAGTCCGTTTCCTGAACTATGTGCAATGTGACACTCCCGGATTACGTTACCGGATCCTTTTATATTCGTGCAGGGGGCTACCCCCCCTCCGGTGGTCCGCTCGGGAATCTTCCTGGAATATGAAGGATACTGAATTGCACATTTTTCAATTAAAAAATTATTGCAACTACTGAATTGAAATGTGCAGGCAAAGAAGTCAAGCCCGGAAATAGTAATATTGCTTTTGGAACTGGCGGTGAGCCCATAACTGATCCTTTTTACCCGTATCTCTCCTGGCTGCGGCTCTCCACCTCCGGGTTTATAAACATAAAGCATATTATATTCCGGATCAAAGAACCATTCACCTGGAAAGTCGAGTGCTTCCAGTTTTCCAGTCAGATAATAAGAATCGTCATTATAATCCTTGTCGCTCCTGATACCGGCCAGGTTATCGGTACGGTATTGGAAGGTATTGCTCCCTGCACTATGGACAGTCACTTCAGAGGTCCATGTCCAGAACTGGGCTTCGATGTTCAGCACCGCCAGGGCCCCGGTCCAATCGATCCCTGTAGCTGCCAGGGCTGCATCTTTCATGTTTCCAAGGGAACTACCCTGATCAGAAGTAGCCCATACTCCCCTTTTCCATAAATCATCCGGGAAAGTCATATTAGGCCAGCGGGCCTCCACCATCATAGTGTCATGATAAAAGAGTTGCTTCACCGGTCCGCTAATAGCAGTTTTGTATATATTTCCTTCGTGTGGTATCCATTCCCCATTGATCTCCTCTGTCCCATTCAGGATAACAGTTCCGGGTTCAGCAATGACCTTAATTGGATTGCCCAAGGAGCCACTCCTGATGAAATTGGCAGATTCCCTGTAAACACCGGGGAGTACATGCAGCACATCCCCGGGCTGAAGTTTCACAATTCCGGCCTGAATAGTTTTTAGCGGAAGCGAAAAAGTTCCTGGATTCTCATTATCGCCTGCAGGTGAAACATAATAATCAGCAGTCCTTCCATAAATTCCAAAGCAAAGCAAGACGACAAAAACCCATATTCGTTTCATATCCGTTACTCTAAATCATCTAAATGCCTGTTTAATAACGGTTGCGCAAACGCTCTCCAACTTCCCTGAGGATTTTCACATCCTCTTCCGGGAAAGCCCCGTCTGGCAAAGGGCCAACATTCAGCAACAGATTGGCATTGAGCAGCTTGGCATCCTCCAGCATTTGCATAACCTCAACGGCTGATTTATGCTGACCATCCACTGCTTTATTATAACCCCAGGCCCTGGGCTGCAAGGTATTGCAAATCTCTTTTGGCTTGTCCTTGTTCAATTCATAGACTTTCAGGGCCACTTCAAACCCCTCTCCCACGCGGGCACTTCCTTCCCGCTCCGGTGTCACGAAATCCTCTGTTCCATTGGCACCCTGTTTAAAAGATATCAGCGTATGATCGGACAAATCCCGCACCAGTCTATAGGTCTCCTCGATCGGGAAAAGATCGGGGCGGTTGTAAAAACCCATGATGGGATCAAACCATATCCCAGCCACATTGGGATATTGAGTAAGTAACTCCCTTAGCTGCTGGTGCACAAAATCCACATAAATCCGGAAATCTTCGTCCTTCTCGAACAGATACTCAGGTTGTGGTTCCATATAAGCAGGCCGCACAGAAGGCCATCCTGCTTCCCTGGGGTAAAAATAGGGATGTTTCCAGTCGGCAGCGTAAGAGTAATATAGAAATAGCCCGAGTCCTTTCTCCTCGCATGCTTCATAAAGCTCCCCGATCAGGTCTCTGCCTGCAGGAGCTTCCAGTGAATTGAAATCAGTGGCTTCTGTTTCAAAAAGACAGAACCCGTCGTGGTGCTTGGAAGTGATGGTGATGTACTCCATTTCCGCATCCAAAGCGATATCGGTGATTATGTCAGCATCGAAATTTTCTGCGGTGAAGGTCTCCTTCAGCCGGGCATACTCTGCAACGGGGATAGTATCCCTTAACTGCACCCATTCCCCCTTTTCCAACTGGCTGTAAAGCCCGTAGTGGATGAAAAGACCGAAATCGGCATCGGTGAACCATTTAAGGTTAGCGGCTCTGGGATCTTCCTTGAATTGTTCTTCATATCCCGAAAGGTAAGGAGGTACCTCGTCTGAAGAATTACACGAGACTAACAGGTAAACATATGGAAAAAGTATTAAAAAAAATAAAACGGACCGGATTCCGGATAAACAACTTTTTTGTTTCATCTATATAAACTGTTAAATTAAAAACTAATTCGATTCTTAGTATGCCATCATTCGAATAAATTGTATTCTAAGTGATCCGAATGGCCTGTAAAGTCTGCAATAGTATTAAATGCACTCATTTTTCCCAGCGCTCTGCAACTTCGTTGTGTCCCCAGGCAGATAAGTAAAACAGAGATCTCATTCGTTCCCACAAGCCAGCGTCTTGGTTCAATTAAATGGTAATATAATCTATATTTTTATAATAAAGATCCCTACGCGGACCATCTGTCAGTTTGGACTCGTTATAACTTGCTCTCTCATAATTCCAACCAAAGAATCGGTTTGCCGCGTTTTTGAGCCATAGGTCGGGGCCCATGGAGTGGAAACGTTCGAGCACAGGAGCACAGGTCAGATATTCAGCCCGGATAAAATCATAGAGCACCGTGTCGTGATAAAATGGACTCCTGGATAGGATCAGGCTTGCAGGAATACCCCGGGGATAAAAATCCTCATTGGTAAATCGGTCAATGGTATCGGGGGTATGCCCTCCGAAAATAAATTCGGCAATATTCAACCGGGCCCGTTTTCTGATCTCCTCATTCAGGGAAATATCTGTCAGTTGATTTCCCCTTTGGAAAGGTATAGTGTCAGGATGATGCATATAGAATCCCACGATTTTCGAGATCCCGAAAAGGTTTTTCATTGCTCCGGTTACACCCGTTTGATGAATTTTTACCAGGTGCAGGTTGAGTAAAAAGTCAGCCTCTGTTAAAATAGCCGGTACCGGGTATTGCTCTGCTGGTTTCCCATCTCTCGGATATCCTTCATTGTCAGACAGGAAAATGGTTTGTCCGCTTTCTGGAAGATGGTCACCCCTGCCAAACAATCCTAACTCAGGAAGACCGAAGGATCTGACTTCATTTTTGTACGTTTCCGGAAAAGGTCTGGAACAATCGAAAAAACTGATGTGGTCTTCTTGTATACCTGCCGACATGAGGCTTTTTGCAAGAGTAGCCAGCATCAGTGGACTGTTATTCAATGTCAGATTGATGTCTCTGATGGTATTGTTGAAATTCACTTTTATTGCAACCTTACTGTCATTTAATGACCCGGTAGCAGCGCCTTGCAGGATAAGTTTCCAGGCTTCGGGAATATCACGTGCTTTTGTAAGATTCAGAAGCGCATTATTCAACATCCGCCTGAGAACATCCGGCTTCAAAGATCGCCAGTAAACTTCCGTTCCCCCGAAACGATAATCGGTTATTTCAGGATCATACACCCTGACTACCTTATTGTCATAATAGGGATCATCCAAAAATGCAGGACTACCGGCAATGGCCGTAAGCGGGCATAGTGCACCTGCCGCAAATCCAGCTGATGTAGTGATAAATTGTCTTCTTTTCATAAAATCATCAAATAATTAATGTGTTTTCAATCCCTCAGGAAATATCTGGCTCCCAGCCTGGCTCATATTCCCGGCTCCAGTATTTCATTGCTTGTGGGCTATTCAGAATATGTCCGTTTAAGGGGTCGATCTCAAGTGTATGACCGGTGCGTTGTGCGATGTTCCCCAGCTGGACCCATAGAGTACTCTTATGCCCGGTTTCCACATCAGCATGAGGGGTTTCTCCAAGCCGAATTGCATTCAGGAAGTTTGTTAAATGCAATACGTCCAGTGAGGTGCTGGGACTTGAAGTATCCCTTCCATCAACCTTCATTCCTGAATTTACCTCACTTACAAGTTGATCATTTAGGTCATAAATTGCATAGGCATTCCCTCCGGTACGCATCGTACCCTTTTCACCATAGAAAATAACTCCCCTGCTTTCACCCTCCACCAGGCTTCCATTGCAACTTCTTCCCTCCCATATCACACAAGCACCCTGGTCCAGTTCATAAGTAATGATCTGCGTATCCGGGGTTTCCCAGTCATCCTGGAAATGATAACGGCCTCCCACCGAATTCACTTTTGTTGGATAATCAGCACCCAAACCCCACCGTGCAACATCGATCTCATGTGTTCCGTTATTCAGGGCTTCCCCGGTACCCCAGTGCCAAAACCAATGCCATTTGTAATGGACCAGATTATCTTTGTAAGGTCTTCGGGGAGCGGGTCCCTGCCACAATTCAAAGTCCAGATTTGAAGGTACAGGTATAATTTTCCCTCTTCCGATGGAGCCACGGTT
>CAZOXI010000143.1:0-7527 GCA_964583445.1 uncultured Bacteroidaceae bacterium
TTGATTAAACAAGCTATCTTTTATCTTTTTTTGCACAAATCGCTCGATCTAGGTTCAACATGTGGTGGAGTGTTATGCGGGCGTTCGTCAAATTCTATTTCCCAAACATGTTTTGGAGCCAAATCTGTATTGTTTGGCTGATTATTTCCTTGCTCATCAAGAAGTCTTACATATCTTCCTTGTAAGGTCAATCCTCCAACACAAACATGACCATCGTTCATTTGCGTTTTGGAAAGAATTAATACTATTTCTTTCATAAGTGTGTAATTTTATAGCCAAGTTGCTGAAGCTTATCAGTTACTATTGACCTGTGACATGCCTCTGGCTTTTCTTCTACGCAAAACAAAACCACTCGATTTGCGCTTACGTTTTCTAGTTTTTCTAAGAAATTATCAAAATTAAATTTGCTTAAAATCCTGTTTTTATAAGCAATAATAAATACCTTCCCAAGTTTATTTCTATCCCGCTTCAATTCCCCTTGTTGTACATCCGCTTCTTTTTGAAGTTCACGAATTTCGGAAGTGGGGGCAAGGTCAATAATGTGACCGTATTTAATATCTAGTTCATTGAGTCTTGCTTGTAAACGATTACTGTTTACAAAAGCATATTTTGAACCTCTAACTCCTCTTCGTTGACGAATATCGCAGAATGTATCAATGCTATTATCTGTTAGCTTTTTAAAATACTCTTGTTCAGTGGAATTGTATACTCCTATTGTAAAAAATTCCATTTTAATATGATTTTCTAGATGTAAAACCAATTGTATTTCCAAACAAGTCAACAGTCCCTTTTCCTTTTGTTAATTCTGCCATCACCACTTCTTGTGATTTTACTAATTTATCAGAAATAATATGTTTTATGGATATTCTCTCTTTCTGTAATTCTTGACCAATAAGTTTACTTCTGTGACATTCCTCTGGCTTTGATTCACTACACATAATGACAAGCCTGATGTGTTTTTCATTTGCGGAAGTTAATCTTTCAAGCCCTTTTTTAAAGAAATCTTTTTCTTTAATCAAGTCATATACAACCTTGCCATCATAGTCATAACAACTTCTATCTTCGGGAAGTCCTCCTAAAGCATCTCCAACGAATACATATTTTATTCCATTTTCTTCAAGCTTCAACTTCAATTCGCTTTTATTAAACTGAGGATTCCACTTTGAAAATGGTTTTGACCTAATGTCAAGCAGAAAATGGATTTCAAATGATTTGACTTCTTTAATAAAGTCCTCAATTTTTTTGTTGCCGTGCCCTATCGAATATATTGTCGATTCTTTCATATTCCAAATTTACGCTTTTTCATCGTCTCTTTAAATTCACCTCAATATATTTATGTAAACACTGCTATACTGATTTATTAGCTTTTGACTGTTTTTTTTAATGATTATCCAAAAAAAATCTGCTGTGTTTTTTGGAATGATCCGGAATCAAATTCATCTGCATGGCTTGCTGAATAAAAGTTAGAAAAATAATTTGCATTAAGGCGTCTTCAAAAATGTTATTTCCGGTAAAACCACCAATACTTCCGTGTCCTGCTTCTCATCGTACCAGTACACCAGGAAAGCTACTTTTACAGTTGACGGAGCGTAACCGATTTGCTGTAAATCCTGGATTTTCTCTTTCATGAGGGCGGAGAATTTGAGGACCTGGTCGCATGAAAGATTCAGGCACCCTTCGTCGTTGAGTTTCAACGGGTCTCCCGAATTGAGCGAGAGGATACTTTTCTGCACATATGAAAAATAACCCAGCTGCACATGTTTGTGGGTCAGTTGGAAGGCTATCTCTTCCGGCGACCCGTAAGTGGTGTTGTCTTCAATATATTCAACATTTTCAGCGCGAATGCTTTCCAGGTACTCCCCGTTGTAATGGATCTCCAATTGCGACTTAGCGCGGGTCATGGCCACATACAGTAGCCTGCGCTTAGGATCGTCGTCGGGCACAAACTTTTCCAGCATCAGGTATACGTTTTCAAATTCCCTTCCTTTCGCTTTGTGCATAGTGGAGACGAGGATGGTATCGCCGCCGGATTCGATGAAATCTTCCATGGCCGACTCGCCGATGAAGATTTCCAGGTCGGACCGGTATTTCACTTTCGGATGCAGCTTCTGAAAGGTTACGATGGCCTTGCCGATCAGCTCCGCCGGCATGGTGCTCCCGAACCGGTCACGCAACTTACGCAGCACTTCCTCCAGCTGATCGTCTGAAACGGTACGGCGCTCGACGTCCTTCCCCAATAACTCAAATACATACCTCGACTCCCGGAGCTTCAGCAGACTGAAATGGTCGTTGCCCTGGATGAGCCGCACGGGCATCCCCTTCCTTTTCAGCAGTCCTGCAACTTGCAGGGCTTCATTGTTGGTCTTTGTCAGCACAGCGGTAGTGCCCGATAATTCAGCATACATTAACCGGTTTACTACCGGTACCTCGAGGCTCCCTGATTGATGCCGGAAGACCCTGATCGCACCATTTTCCCTGTGCCGCGATATGATCTCGGTGGATTTCATGCGGACTTCAATGCGCCGGGCGAAAATGTTGGTAAAAACAACCAGGTTGGGCCTGCTCCTGAAATTCTCCACGAGCTCGAACTGCCTGGCACCCTCCTGCCGCGCCAGTGCACGCAAAAACTTTGAATCCGAGCCCCTGAACTCGTAGATGTTCTGATCATCGTCCCCGACAGCAATGACCCGCATACCAGGATTGTGCTCCATGAGCAGCTTCACCAGCGCAAATTCATCCGGGTGCATGTCCTGCGCTTCGTCAATCACCAGCACCGATTTCGTGATCCGCGCGGGTTCCACCTCCCCTTCCCCGATCTTCTGCACAGCCTCTGCGATGATTCCGTCCGATTTTTCAACACTGCCTACCCTGCCCAGCAGGTCGAAACAATACGAATGAAAGGTCTTGATCTCGATATACTGCACCGCACCGCCAATCAGTCCGGAAAGGCGCATTTTGAACTCGCTGACTGCCGCCCGGGAGAAGGTCAGCATCAGCAGGTGCTCATACTTCACATCCTCCATCCGCACGATCGCTGCCAGCTTGTGCACCAGGAGCCTGGTCTTCCCGCTTCCCGGTCCGGCAGCCACCACCGCAACCGGGTTTTCCTTGTTCTGCACAATGCCGAGCTGCGCCGGGGTCAGCTCCCCGAATAACTTCTGAAACTGCGCCGGGGTAATGGTCTTGCGGATCTCGTCCTGGCGGCTCCCCGGGAAATACTTCTGGAGAAACGAACTGTAATTCAGCGTGAAATAATCATCGACGAACTTCAGCGCCGACTGGTAATCCTGCAGCATCTTCCGGGCATACTCACCCACGATATGGATCTGCTGCGTCTTATGCTCGTAATGTGTTTTGAGCGACTGGTAGTCCTCCACCTTATACTGCTTCCTGAGGTTCTGCTCTTTCCGCTGAATGTTCAGCCTGTTGTACACCACCAGGAAGCCCCCTTCGATGGTCAGCGCCTCGATGCGGGTGAGGAAAAAGAGGGTATCCTCCACATCGTACATGGTGACCCCGGAAGTGAACAATCCTTCGTCCCTGTTAAAGGCCTCCCTGAGTTCGTGGATCGAGAATTCAACGTACGTTGCTTTCGCATCTTCAGCAACCACCTCCTGCGACGGGATTTTCTCAAACAGGTACCTGATCACAAAACCGGCCAGCGCATGCCGTCTCCCGATCCGTTCAGCAAACAGGTCCCTTTCACCGGTATATCTTATTCTGAAATGGTCCCTCGATCCCGTCCGGTTCTCCTTCGTGATCCAGTTCTTGATGGCCCAAAAATTCAGGATCGTCCGAATCCTGTTCGGGTTTGTATCGACCCCCGCCGCGATCGCCGCTTCGTTCAGTTTCTTGATGTGCACCACCTGGTCGTGCGAAGCTATCTGCTCCGTGAGGACCTTCTCCAGCAGGGCAAAATTTTCGAGGAGTTTCCGGGACTTGTACGGGTTCTGTTCCTGCGTGAATGAAACCGTCAGGTCCCTGGTATCCGCCAAGATCCCCTCTTCCCTCAACTGGCTGATGGCGTGGATGACAACACCCTGCCTGATCCCCAGGTGATCCGAGATATAGTCCACCCGGGATTCCGCAACCTCGTCGGACCCCTGCTGCCGGCTCCGGGATGCGATCAGCTTTTTGATGATCCGGATGCCCACCTCCTTTTCCTTTTCATTCATCCGGGAGGAATTGTTGATCTTCTCGATCGCCTCCCCGGCATTCTTTGCAAGGATCCCGGTGGCATAGATCCTGGGGGAATTGTGTATGCGTTTCAGGTAGCCCGACTCCTCCAGGGCAGCAATGGCCGTGGTCACACGTGTTTCCAGTTGCTCCACCTGGTCGTTCCACCCCGCCTTCCGTGCAATTTCCAGGGCTGAATTCGAAATGCTTTCCCGTTCCCGGGTCATGGCCTTCACAGCCCTCCAGATATCGCCGATCTCCTGAATGTCAATCTTCGTCTGGTTGAGCAGGATAAAATGCTTCCCAAGGTCATCTTCATTGAACAGCACATAGCAATCTGCCCTGATCCTTTCATCGCGGCCTGCCCTGCCTGCCTCCTGCACGTAGTTCTCCAGCGAATCGGAGATGTCATAATGGATCACCATTCCCACATTGTCCTTGTCCACCCCCATGCCGAAAGCAGACGTGGCCACCATGATGTCCACCTCGCCCTCCATGAAGGCATTCTGGTTCAGTGTTTTCTGCCTGGACTCCATTTTTCCATGATAGGGAAGTGCCGGGTAGCCGTCGTCTTTCAGCTTCCCGGCGATGTCCATTGCCTTTCTTACGCGGGAAACATAGACGATGGTCGGGCACCGCTTTCCATCCACCAGGTCCCGGAGCCGTTTATATTTTTCTTTTTCACCTTCGCAGTGGATGACTTGGTACTGCAGGTTTTTCCTTGTGGAAGCGGTATGGAACAGTTCCAGGTCAAGCTGAAGCTTTTCGAGGAAATAGTTACGGATATCCTCGATCACCCGTGGCTTGGCCGTGGCAGTGAAACAGGATACCGGGATGGGTTCGTCGAGGTTCTTCTTTTCCTGCAGGGACTTCAGGAAATCGCCGATATAGAGGTAATCGACCCGGAAATCGTGACCCCAGGATGAGAAACAATGGGCCTCATCGATCACGAACCGGGCAATCTTTCGTCCCAGCAGCAGGTTTTCGATGGTCTTTGAGCGCAGGGATTCAGGAGAAATGTACAGTATGGAAGCGTGTCCTTCCCTGGTGCGCTCGATCGACTTGCTCCGTTCGATGGGGTCCAGCAGACCGTTGATCGTCACCGCATCCGTGATGTCCTTTTTCAGCAGGTTATCCACCTGGTCCTTCATCAGCGACTGGAGCGGCGAGATGATCACCGTGAGCGCATGCGCATTTTTACCGGCCATCAGCGCCGGCACCTGGAAGGTAAGGCTTTTTCCTCCGCCGGTGGGGAATATCGCCAGGATGGATTTATTGCGCAGTGCCGCGTTTACCGCCTGTTCCTGGAGGGGGATTCCGTCGAACTCCCGGAACGACGGGAATCCGAAAAACTCCGTGAGTCCTTTTACCGCATCGAACGACTGGTTGCAATAGGTGCATCCGGGGATGCAGGGGTCTGACCTGAGCTGGAACAGGTAGCGTTCCACATTCGGAAAACGGTGGAGGACCCAGGGCGGCGTGATGGACTCGCGGCTGCTGCAGGTGATCAGCGCAAGTGAGTAGGCCAGGGCCACCGGGTCTTCATCGATATAGACTGACAGTGATTTGTTCTCGCAGCATTGTCCGTGGAAATACCGGCGGATCAGTTGCTCAGCGGTTTCCGGGGTTTCGGTGGGTTCTGTGGGTTCTGTGGTTTCTGTGGGCTCCGTGGACTCCGCGGTTTCTGGAGTTTCAGAGAATTGGAGGAAGCTGAAAAACGATCTGAAGTAGTCGGAATCACCCAGCAGCTTGAAGTAGATCTGCCGCAGCAGCGGATCCGTTTGCCTGAACTGCTCCACCTCGTCGTAAAAAAGGTCCCTGGCCTTGGTAGCATCCGTGTACGGGTTGTTCAGGTTCTCCGGGTCCAGCTTATCATCCTTCACCAGTTTGTGGTAAGGTTTCTCCGGGAAAAGGAGTGCGGAAAGGAATAGTGTATCGATGAACTGAAAGTTGCTGAGCTTTTCCGGGCCCATCCATTTTTCGAGGTACACCTTATCGTGATCGATGATATTGTGTCCGCAGAGAAAAGGAGTGGAATTGATAAACGCATTGAATTCCTCCAGGGCGTTTGCATGAAAAACGCCGTCCGCATCGTTTGTTGCGCCAATATCCAGGATTTTGCCGGTTTGCGCCTGGACTTCAGTATCGATAAAAGAAATACGGGGCATCGGGCGTAGTTTGAAATCGTTGGCTGAGGGTGAAGATAGGAAATTTGTGAGAAATATGTATCAAATGCGATATTTCAACTTGAAGGCACATTAACAAAATAAAATAGAAATACGTATTATGGAATTAGATGTCATCTATTCGAAAATCTATCTGGTCAGGGGTAAAAATGTAATGTTAGATTTTGACCTCGCATACAAAAGGTTATCAGGTCACAAAATGTGACCCATGTATAATTATCAGATACTTACATGCCTTTTGCATTCACTCAGCAAGGCGTTGCTATGTTGGCTATCTCCTAAATAAAGATGAACAGACAGAAGAATTTGAAGATAATCATTGATTGTCTGCTCATTCTCAGTTCTGCATTCCTCGTGTAGCTTATTGGTCACCAAATTAACCAATCGCTTAACGATCAGGGCAACCTTCGAATCGAATTGTGTAAAGCAGGTTCCAAACCTATTGGTCCGTATAAACTGACATACATTCCTGTTGTCAACCGCTGCCCACCAGTTGTATGGAACAAATAAATAGTATAAGGGTTTGACTTTAAAGTATTCTTGTTGTATATTTGCGTTAGAAATTATTCTTAATAGAATATTTGGATTGGGGTGTCCCCGGTCGGCAAAGGCTCAGAAATGGGTCTTTGTTTTTTTTATGGGAATTCTTTCAATCCATATAGATTAGTTCCCTTAGAATAAATCTTCGGTTTAATTATATCAAAAGCCGGGTTTGCCCTTTCCTTATCGTTAACATATCTTGCAATAGGATAAGCGGCTAGATCGGCTAATTGTAATCCATTAATATTTTTACGTTTATCTCTGAAGGTTATATCAAAATTGCATGTCTGCATCCGCGCCGGTGTGAGGTAGTAGGTACCTCTTTGTTTGATTGATTCAAAATGATTTTTCAATTGAGCGTCTTCTTTTTACCTCTCTTTTCAATGACAAAGTACAGTTTATCAACTTTATCTTTAAGGGAGTCGATGTAAAACACGGTCCTTTCAACGATGAAAGAAAGAGCAATTTCATAAACATCAGTCTTTAGCTTACCATACTTCTTGATGTATTTATCCTTCTTAATTACTGCGGAAATAATTGTGAAGTAATTTTCCTTTATTGCTTTGTCAAGTTGTAAATAGAAATCTGCCTTTATGTCAATATTAAGGAGGATTTTGAACTCTTT
>CAZOXI010000144.1:0-7453 GCA_964583445.1 uncultured Bacteroidaceae bacterium
CTTTTTTTCGTATACTTCAATCGAAGTCTTCAGCACAGGAGAATCCATATTGGGTTTCCAGCCGGGATACGCGCCTTCCAGGCTCACCTCAGCGTCGACCAGGTGGTAGATCGCAGCAATCTTCCAGGCAGTAGCTTCCTTGGCAGAATCCACAGAGCTCCTGGTGAGACATCGTGCAGCAAACTTGCCATCTTTGAGTTCAACCACAGCAAGGTTATTGGAAGTCTCTACAAGTCCGGGCATCGAGGAACTCATCCGCTCCACGCCGTGAGGCGTTGCAAATACGGCACGTATCAGTTTGTATTGATCGTTAGCCTCAGCAACTTTTGCAGGAAGGTCCACCTGGTCCATGGTGAAGGTAAGGTCCGGTTCTGTTTCTGCAAATTCCTTGCTGTAGATAATGTGGTAGTTGTTAACGAACTTTTTGAATCCTTCCACTTTGTCGGCGGCAACTGCCACAACTGCATGTGATTCCCTGGGGATGGCGTTCCTGAGATCTCCACCACCGGCTTCCGAAAGCCGGATGCCGAAATCGGATTCAGCCTGCATCAGGAATCGAAACATGAGCTTGTTGGCATTGGCACGCCCCAGTGGGATATCCATGCCGGAATGACCACCCTTTAGTCCTTTCAACTGGACTCTGAAGGCTTTCAGGTCGGCAGGTGTCGGCTCTTCCTGGTAATCTTTCATCGCGTTAATGTCGACCCCCCCGGCACAACCCACGTACATTTCACCTTCATCCTCGGAGTCCATGTTTATAAGAATATCTCCTTCCAATAATCCGGGCTTCAGTCCGAATGCTCCGGTCATACCTGTCTCTTCATCGATGGTGAACAGTGCTTCAATGGGACCATGTTTCAGGCTGCCGGATTCCAGAACTGCCATGGCAGCGGCTACACCAATCCCGTTGTCCGCGCCCAATGTAGTACCGTTTGCAGTTACCCACTCGCCGTTCACCAGCGCTTCGATCGGATCTGTTTCGAAATTAAATTCCTTATCGGAGTTCTTTTGAGGCACCATGTCCAGGTGTCCCTGCAGCACCACGGTTTTCCGATCCTCCATACCCTGTGTTGCCGGTTTCTTTATGATGACGTTGCCTACCTCATCTACAGTGGTGTCAAGGCCGAGGTCCTGACCGAATTTTTTCATATAGGCAATTACTTCCGTCTCTTTCTTTGAAGGCCTGGGTATCTGGGTCAATGCATAGAAATTCTTCCAGATCTCCGCTGGCTGTAAATTTTTGATCTCGCTCATTGTTGTATTCTGTTATCAGTTGAAATCCAGTTTATTTGTCGATCTTTTCAATATTTGGCAGTTGAAGTCCATAGCGCTTAAGCTTGTCTTCAGATTTGAGTAAATATGCAAATACCAAAGCTATAACACCAAACAGGGTAAAAATGATCATGGGCAATGTATAATCATAAGTAGCCACTTCCGTTCCATTCTTGATCACTGTGCCTGTAATGCAGTATTTTTGCAGGACCCAGCCAATTAAAGCCGGAACGCCCATCAATCCCCAGTTTTGCACCCAGAAAATGAGGGAATATGAAGTTCCCAGATATCTGTCCGGGATTATTTTTGCAACTGCGGGCCACATCGCCGAAGGTACCAGGGAGAAAGCAATACCCAGGATAATGGTTAAAAATATTGCGACAAACCAATGGTCCAGGAATGGTACAGCGAAAAGTGCATGGACTACGATCAGCATTATTGACCCGATGATCATGATCGTCGCACCCTTTCCCCTTCTGTCATATATATTACCGAATAACGGTGTAAGCAGAATGGTTCCAAATGGAAGCATCGCGGGAATCCAGCCCGCCAGCTCATCAGAAACATTAAATTTTTGAACCATCAGATCCGCTGCATATTTTAAGAATGGAAATACTGCGGAATAGAACAAAACACAAAGAAATGCCAGGTACCACCAGCCCCTGTTGGTGATGATGTATTTAATATCAGAGATCTTGAAGGATTCTTCTTCATCTGCTTCAATAAACCCGGGTTTGGCTGCATTCTCTTCTGCAATTTCCAATTCACGTTCCTCCATTTTTTTATCCATGAAAGTATAGATGATAAAGGCTGTTAATCCAATGCACAGCATAATTAATCCGAATAAAACCGGTTTGGATACATCATCTAACCTCAGGGCTACAGGCAGGGCCACACCGATTGCAAGTGCCGTCCCCAGCCTTGCCACTGCAACCTGCAATCCCATGGCAAGGGCAAGTTCTTTGCCTTTGAACCACCTGACGCAAATTTTCGTTACCGTGATGCCCGCTACTTCAACACCCACTCCAAAAATTGCAAAACCTATAGCTGCCATAAACACCTGGGCATTTGTATCAAACCATAGAATATGCCACTCCACTCCATCAAGTGAATTTGTTGAGATGGCCCAGTATTTTATTACAGTACCCAGGACCATAATAGCAGCAGATCCGACACCTGTAAACCTGACTCCCAGTTTGTCGAGGATGATACCACCTATTATTAACATGAAAAGAAAGACATTGAACCACCCATAAGCGCTGGTAAAAAAACCGTACTGCGCACTGTTCCATGTCAATTGTTGTTCCAGGAGGCCTTTGAGGGGCGCCATGACATCTGCCATGTAATACCCGCAAAACATCGTAAATGATACAATGGCAAGTGCACTCCACCTGGCCACTGCTGAATCCCGTAATGATTTCTTTATTGCATTCACAAGTAAATTTTTTAGTTTGCGTATTTATAATTTTCAAAAATCAAAACTCAAATGTAAGAAAAATGTCTCTCCTGCTGTCGAAACAAATTTCTTTTTCTACCGTTATACAGCATAACAACCGGTGTTGGAAAAACATGTTGTATTATCTTTCGAATTTTACAGGCACAGCCAGATATAGAAATTAAACTGTATATGACACGACTGCTTTTTGTTTTGATAGGATGTATGCTGGGAATGAATGTGAACGCCCAGGAAGAGATCAAATGGTATTCGCTGAAAGAAGCCATTGAGATGAACCGCACAGAACCCCGGAAATTCGTGGTAGATGTATATACCGACTGGTGCGGATGGTGCAAGCGTATGGATGCCACAACTTTTTCCGACGAGGAGGTCGCAACATATGTAAATGCACATTTCTATGCAGTGAAATTTAATGCCGAAATGAAAGATTCACTTACTCTCGGGGAACGCACGTATCATTTTATTGACAATGGCAGAAGGGGATACCATGAAGTCGCAGCCATACTTACAAAAGGCCGGTTGTCCTATCCTACCATCGTCTACCTGGATGAAGAACTGCGGCATATCGCCGTAGAACCCGGATACAAGACTGCAGCCCAACTTTCGCAGAAGCTGATCTATTTCAAGGAAGAAAAATACAAGGCCGGGCATGATCCGGTTGGTATGTAACTGAAGCTGTCTTTCGCACAGGTTGTTGCGGGATTCATGTGGAAGGAGCACACTTTCATTCGCCTACGGGTGCTTTTCATACAATAACTCGGGCATATATATGTTTGTCTGGCAATCTGAAGTACATTTAGATTCAATTATACGATTGCCTTGCAGCCCCAATGAAGAAATCCAGAATTGTTATTGTCAACCGCGGGAAAAGAAAGCTCAGCCTGCTTTGCGAAAGATGCAGGGTTCCCGGAACGGACCGCATTGAGGTCAGGAACCGAAAGGTGCTGAAGTTGCGCACCGGTGGATACCGTTTAAAAGCTTTTTACAGCAACAGGAGCGTGGTTATTGAATCCAGGGTAATTGAAGAACTCCACCTGGAGGATGTTGTTGCGCATTTCGACAGCCGTATTGTGGGAAAGCAAATTGCCTTTTCCGGTGCAGTCAAAAAATGTAAGATCGTATGTAACGAACAGTACCCGATAGCCAGTATTGTCGAGGGAATCTAAAAAACCCTGCTTGCTATTTCCCGGATATTATCGGAGACACCGATCGTGTAATAATGGATGGCAGGTACATTGTGCGCTTTCAGCTCCTCTGACTGTGCAATGGTCCATTCCACACCCAGTGCTTTTGCTTCCGCGTTGTTTTTGCATTTACGGGCTTCTGAATAAAGCTCCTGGGGGATTTCCATATGGAAAACACGGGGCAGGAGTTCAAGGTCTTTTAAAGTATTGATGGGTTTGATCCCCGGAACGATCGGAACATTGATGCCTGCAGCTTTGCACCTGTCCCTGAACTCAAAGAATTTTTTGTTATTGAAGAACATCTGCGTCACTATGTATTCTGCACCTGCTTCAATCTTTTGCTTCAGCCAGTAAAGATCCTGCTCACTGTTGGGCGATTCGAAATGTTTTTCAGGGTAACCGGCTACCCCGACAGAGAAATCTGTTGGCTTGGGGTCCTTGAGGTCGGGTTCCAGGTATTTGCCTTTATTCAGGTCCATAATTTGCTTCACAAGCGCGCTTGTATGGGCATGTCCTCCTTCCACTGGCAAAAAATCCCTTACTCCAGGAGGCGGATCACCCCTGAGCACCAGCAGGTTGTGAAGCCCGAGGAAATGAAGGTCGATGAGCAGGTCCTCGGTCTCTTCTTTGGTAAAGCCACCGCAGATCACATGGGGCACAACGGTCTGGTCGTATTTATTCATGATAGCAGCAGCAATGGCAACAGTGCCGGGCCTTTTGCTGATGATGGTTCGCTTCACTGATCCGTCGGGCTGGCGCCTGTAAACAGATTCCTGCTGGTGATAGGTAATATTGATGTTCAGCGGGTTGAACTCGATCAGGGGATCAATGGCATCGTATATGGTGTCAAGTGTCCGGCCTTTTCTCGGGGGGAGTAACTCAAAAGAAAACAGGGTTTTATCAGTGGTTTTTAGTGTGTCAATGACCTTCATTAGTTGCTTATTCATTTTTGTGCCTTCGAAAATACAAAACTACCATGAAAATATTGATGTTCAGGCCGCAATATTCAGGGCGCTATCAAAAAAAATGTGACCGCGATGGGTTGTGCATACCTGCCGCTGGTTGTTCTTATCCGGAAGCCTTCATTTGTCCGGTAGACTTCTAATGCCCGCTAGACCTCTCATGACCGGCTGATTTCTCAGTCCCTGAAGTTCAGGTTCGATGCCAGGAGTCGTTTCACATTCTCCACCTCCATATTTTTTCGCCTGGCATAATCCTCCACCTGGTCTTTTCCGATCTTTCCGACGAAAAAATAGGACGACCGAGGGTGGGCGAAGACCAGGCCGCTTACCGATGCGGCTGGGGTCATGGAATAATTCTCCGTGAGGCTGATCCCGTACTTCTCAGTTTCAAGCAGCCTGAAAAGCGTCTCTTTTTCACTGTGCTCAGGGCAGGCCGGATACCCGTGTGCGGGCCTGATGCCGCTGTACTTCTCCCTGAATAATTCGTCAACAGAGCGTTGCTCACCGGGTGCATATCCCCAGGTCTCTTTGCGGATCTTTTCATGCAGCAGCTCGGTAAACGCCTCGGAGAGTCTGTCTGCAAGTGCCTTGAGCATGATCGAGGAATAATCATCATAATCTGCCTCGAATGCGCGTACTTTTTCCTCCACACCCAGTCCTGCTGTCACGGCAAACGCCCCGATATGGTCCTGGTAACCGCTTCCCTCAGGCGCAATAAAATCCGCCAATGACAGGTTGGGCGTGCCTGCATCCGGTTTCCTGGTCTGGTTCCTGAGGTTGATGAACCGTGTCCGTTCCTTTTTACGATCTGCGCCGGTATAGACAATGATATCATCACAACTGGCCGCAGCAGGGTAGATGCCGTATACAGCATTGGCCGTGACCCACTTTTCCTTCACCATCAGGTCGAGCATTTCAAGGGCATCTTTGTAGAGCTTTGTGGCCGCTTCACCAACCACCGGGTCTTTCAGGATATCCGGAAATTTTCCCCGTAACTCCCATGTCACAAAGAAAAACATCCAGTTGATGTAGGGGATGATCTGCTCGAGCGGAAAATCAACCAGTTCAAAGGTCCCGGTATGCCTTGGAGCTACCGGGGGTTCTTTTTCCCAGTCGATCTTCAGGCGATTCTCTCTTGCCTGCTCAAGCGACAGGAAGGACACACTGCTTTCTGCCCCTTCATATTTTTTTCTGAGCGCTTCGTATTCTTCCCTGAAACGTGCCCTGGTATCTTTGCCCTTTTCCTTCGACAACAATTCATTCACTACCGGCACGCTCTTGGAGGCATCTTTGACGTGGATCACGGTGTTGGAATAGGACGGTTCGATCTTTACCGCCGTATGGATCCTGGAGGTGGTGGCGCCGCCGATCAGCAGCGGCTGCTTCATCTTCCTGCGCTCCATCTCCTTTGCTACGTTCACCATCTCTTCAAGTGAGGGTGTGATCAGCCCGGAAAGTCCGATAATATCTACGTTTTCCTTTTCGGCAGTATCGAGGATCTTTTCGGTGGGAACCATTACTCCCAGGTCGATGATGTCGTAATTGTTGCAGCCAAGTACCACCGCCACGATATTCTTACCGATGTCGTGTACATCTCCTTTCACGGTTGCGATGAGGAGTTTTCCGGCTGCATTTGAACTCCCTTCGGCCGCCTTTTCCTTTTCAATGAAAGGCAGGAGCACGGCAACAGATTTCTTCATCACCCGGGCACTTTTCACTACCTGGGGCAGGAACATTTTTCCTGATCCGAACAGGTCGCCCACTACGTTCATCCCATCCATGAGCGGGCCTTCAATCACCCTGAGTCCTGCACCTATTTTTTTATGAGCTTCCAGTGTGTCCTCTTCAATATGTTCCGTGATCCCTTTGATCAGGGCATGCTTCAACCGCTCTTCCACGGTGGCTGACCGCCATTCTTCGGAAGCTTTTTCCACGGTGCCCGATTCCCTGATGTTCTCTGAAAACGCCAACAAACGCTCTGTGGCATCGGGCCTCCTGTTCAGGACCAGGTCCTCCACATGCTCCAGCAGGTCTTTCGGGATTTCATCGTATACCTGCAGCATGGCAGGATTCACGATCCCCATGTCCAGGCCGGCTTTGATGGCATGGTAAAGAAACGATGAATGGATCGCTTCCCTGACCACATTGTTGCCCCTGAAGGAGAAGGAGAGGTTGCTGATCCCGCCACTCACCTTTGCATACGGCAGGTTTTCCTTGATCCATCTGACCGTGTTGATGAAGTCCACAGCGTAATTGTTGTGCTCCTCCATTCCGGTACCGATGGTGAGCACGTTGGGATCAAAAATGATGTCCTCTGCAGGGAATTTCACATGTTCCGTGAGGATGTCGTATGCACGCTTGCAGATCGCAATGCGCCGTTCATAGGAGGATGCCTGTCCCGTTTCGTCGAATGCCATCACTACCACAGCGGCACCATACTCCATGATCTTCCGGGCCTGTTGAATAAATACATCTTCACCTTCTTTGAGACTGATCGAGTTGACGATGGACTTGCCCTGCACGCATTGGAGCCCTGCTTCGATCACATTCCATTTAGAAGAATCGATCATGAAAGGTAC
>CAZOXI010000145.1:0-7448 GCA_964583445.1 uncultured Bacteroidaceae bacterium
TGACTGGAGTTCAGACGTTGTGCTCTTCCGATCTAGTGCAATCAACAGTCACAACTCTGCACCCTTTAAAAAAAAACAAAAGAGAGCAATCGCAGCACAATGTTTTCAAGTTAACCTTAAACAGCAAAGCATACAAAAAATTCAATACGCTATTGAAGACATATTTTCTAAAGGGAAAAAGATCAAGCAGAAGGTTGCTATTGAACGTTCAGGTCTAAGTCCCCGAACCGTAAAAAATTATTGGGAGCCGTTTAAAGAAATGGCGGGTGAGATGAATGGCAGCATATGATTTTGTAAAATTCAATCGTTTTCATTTTGGAAAAACAGTAAAACACTCTACATCATTGATTCTTAGCGGGATTGTTATCTGTTGATTATCAGATAGAAATGAAAGATAATTTTATTACATTTGTAGTAATGAACAACGATCAAATTACCATAGAGAATCCTGATCGCATAAGAAGTTATGCAAACATTCTTTCGAAATCTACCATTGAAACGATGGTTAGAAAGAGTGATTACTCCTACATTAGAAAGAAATCAAAAAAATACGATAAAGAATATCTTCTTGCATCCAAACCAACATTTGACGAATATTTAGAATACGTGTTCTTTATCCTGAAACACAATTACAGAAACGAGTACATCTATAAAAACACCATAATTAATGAACTTCTGATTGCAAAATATGGACTGGAAACCACCATTGCGTTAAACGAGTTCAAAACAAATAAATCTATAGCAGATTTAGTTCTATTGAATGGTTCAAGTAAAGTTTTTGAAATCAAAACGGAATTGGATACCCCAATTAGATTGGAAAGTCAAATCAATGACTATAAGAAGGTATTTGAAGAAATTTACATTGTCACATACCATTCCCTGGTCGATAAGTACATAAGTTTTATTGATAAAGAAATCGGCATAGTTTCTTTAAAAGAAGATTTAAAACTAACCACCGTAAGGGTAGCAAATAAAAATTCAAATTTCGACAATACTGCAATATTAAAATGTCTAAGAAAACCTGAGTATATAAATGTTTTGGAAAAGCATTTTGGATTTTTACCCAAAACGACTGATGTTAAATTTTACCGTGCATGTAAGGATTTGTTTTTGAAAATCCCTTCAAAAACACTTCATGATCTTATGTTGGTTGAACTGAAAAAAAGAAAGATCAAGGAAGAGGAATTGCTAACAGCAAAATCAACACCAGATTATTTAAAATACATCTGCTATACTCTTGACTTTGATCAGAATGAATACAAAAAGTTAAGCAACATATTGAATTGTAAAATTTAAAAACAAGAAATGTACTTTCCTTACCTTCGAGGCAAACAATTTGAATTAATTGTACTTCGGGAATTAAACCAGTTTTTAAAAAACAACCGTTTGCTAAGCCCAATAATTGAACCCGTTAAGGAAACAACGGTTACTCTAACGAAGTCTCTTCAATGCATGGTGGATGAAAATCAAAACTTCAATTTGATTGTAAATCCTTCGGTTGGTGATGCAAAAAATCCAGAGGGAATTGCTCAAATAATTGATGATATGCTGCGAGGCTATGACAATTTTCAACCAGCAATACTAATTAATGAAAGCATCTCAATTGATCGAATAAATCAAATTGTTAAAAGGCATGAACTAACCAATCTAAGTGTTATCTGCAATGGAATTCCACGTTCAGTAGATGATTTTTTTACATTTCTTGGAAATAATGAAATTCAGTATGTGATAATAAATGAAAAGATTAGCAGCAAACGTTTTGTACGAACCGTAAAAAGGAAAGTTGACAACAAAATTACCTTGACAAACCCATTCAAAGCACAAAGAAGGAATGTTGACTACAGGGAAAACGATGATGAATTCTTTAGTGATGAACACCTGTTTTATGCCGAAGATGGTTTTCAGGGATTTGCGGATTTTGTAACCATTGGCGATGAGTATACAGAATCAGGATTCCTGCCATATGCTGTTGTAATACACCTGACATATATAAAGGATAATGAAGAGATTTGGATTAGACATTTTGTTTCTGACAGTAATGAAGATACTACAGATGTTGCTGGAAAATTTAGTGAAGCATTAGCAAAATTAATCCAATTCATTAACGACAGAGAAATAGATAGTGTCGCTTGTCAGGAATTTAGGGAATTAAATAGTACAGGATCATATTCAGGTTTAGGAGTAATTAAAAAACTTTCTGTGAAGCATCACTTAGAAATAATCAATAATTTCCTCAACGATCACCAATAATGCATTGTTGTTCCAATTGTTTTAATAATACTGAACTTCACAAAATCATTGAAAGTATCTCCACTGAAATTGGTGATTGTGATTTCTGTGGTACAAAAACAACGAAAATAGTCGACACCAGAGAAATGGCAGAATTTTTTACCCAACCAATTAGCCTTTACAAAGTTGATAAAGACGGTAAAGATTCGCTTGGAGATTTGATTCAGAAAGAATGGCAATTGTTTAATATCGGTTCAAAAAAAGCTAATGACCTTTTGGGTAGCATGTTTTCTGATGAATCATCCGTAGACAAAAACCTGTTTTCAGAAGCAGTCATAAACTATGCGAAAAACTGCCCGCAATCAAAGGAATTGGTGGTTCAATGGCAAAACCTAAGAAAAGAAATTGTGTCCACAAATCGATTCTTTATCAAGAATGCCTTTGATCTGGATTCATTAGAAAAATACATAATTGAAAAACGGAAAAAATATACTGCTGGTACTTTGTTTTATCGTGGCAGAATTTCTGATAAAGATGGATTTGATTGTGACCACATTGGAAAACCATCTGCTAAAAAAGCCACTTCAGGTAGAGCAAATCCCCAAGGTATTCCATATTTGTACTTATCTTATGATCTCCAAACTACTCTTTATGAGAGCCGTGCCACATATCTTGATTATGTCACAATCGGCACATTTGAATTAATGGAAGATATTGAAATTGTAAAACTTCGTACGGTGAAGATTACAAATCCATTTGAAGAAGATTTGTACGAAAAACTTGTCTATCAACCATTCCTCCAAAATCTCGAATCAGAATTATCTCGTCCATTAAGAAGGCATGATTCGGATTTGGAATATTTGCCAACTCAATATTTATGTGAGTACATTAAGTACAGAGGCTATGAAGGGGTGGAATATGGTAGTGCCATGAGAAAAGGTGGTGTGAATATTGCATTTTTCGATGATAAAAAATTTAATTGCATTAAAACTGAAATCGTTGAAGTTAAGGATATTGAAATCTCTACTTCCTAACGTAATTAGAACTAAACTGCTATCAATATGGACTACTCAGGAATGACAGTAAATGATCGGTGAGATTATAAATGGTGATACGCGAACAAGTCAATAAATTATTGTTTAACAATTCTACTCTTTAGAAATAACGATGCTGCAGAAAATGCTGCTTTATGTATTCTCTGCTACATTGCTTCATAGAAACTGATGCAAATCCCAGAGAATGACTGACGATTGTACCAACTCATTCCCCGCAATTTTTCAGCAACTATGATCTGGACCTGGCAGGTTTGCTATGTTTACCGCTGTTACCGCGCCAGCACATTGATGATCTCGCCGTAGTAAAACCTGTGAAAGTCGTTCTTCGGATAGTTTTTCTTTACAATTTCGGGACGAAGGAAATGGTCCGACTTCATGTCGTCCTGGTAGATCTTCCTGCATTCCAGCACCAGGCGTGCCTGCTCAAAATAGATGTTTCCCTCCTCTGTTTCCAAAGGTACCAGGCCTGTTTCGCGGATCTTGTCGTGGTCGCGTCCCGATTTCTTGCCACAGAACTGCAGGATCTCGCGGTCCTTCTCTTCGAAGAAACTGAGCGTGTAGTACGCATGCTGATTTGCAAAACCGAACGTATACCGCTGCGGCCTGATGTAGCAGATGGCCACCGGGAGGTTCCATATGATCCCCAGGTGTCCCCAGCTGGCGGTCATGGTGTTCACATGGTCCCTGGTCCCTGCGGTGATCAGCATCCAGTCCTTGTCCATCATTTTAAACACATTATCATCGATGTCGAATGGTGAGATCTTTCTAAACATAACTGTTCTTATTTTTTACGTTTTTTTTGGGGTCCGGAATTTGCAGTTTTCCCGGAATTTGCAGTTTTCCGGCGCTGTGAAGACTTGCGGGATCTGGGAGGCTTGCGGGATATTGGAGTTTTCCGGGGTTGTTCATTCAACGCGCGTTTCCTGACGAAGGCGTACAACACCAGCAACACCGACATGAAAGCTGCGATACGGGCCAGGAAGTCGCCATGTTTTACATAAAACGTAATTTGGTCATTGGCATTCAGCGTTCCCTTCATGGCATCCCGCTCCCACCAGCCGATACGCTGCAACACCACGCCGCGCTGATCGATCAGGCTGCTGATCCCGGTATTGGCAGAGCGCGCAATGCTGCGCCTGGTTTCAATGGCACGCAGCCTGGCAAAGCTGTTGTGTTGCTTATGACCGGGCGTATCTCTCCACCACCCGTCATTGGTGATGATAAAAATCAGGTTGGCTCCCTTCTCCCTGACATATTCAGTAACATATTCGCCAAAAATGGATTCCCAGCAGATGACCGGCGCCACTTTCAGTCCATCCTGCGGTGATACAAACACGCCCCGCTCTTCCTGGGTGCCATGACTCCGCGTGATGCCCCCGAGATTCACCGTGATTTTCCGTATGAAAGAGGATCTGTTGAAAGAGGGCATCCACTCTGCGCCGGTTACCAGCAAGGACTTATGGTACATCTGAATATTCCCTGTCCGGTCGAGCTGCAACGCACTGTTGTATGTATCGTAGAAATAGGAACTGTCTCTTACCGCCTTGGCAGTTTTTGAAAGTGAATCCCCTGGTTCATAACGCTTCGCGGTCATGGCCCCGATAATAAATTTTACATTGGGATAATCCTTGATCAGCCCATATAGCTTATTGAGCTCCGGGTTGCGGTCGATGGTATGGTGCCAGGTGTAACCGCTGATAAATGTTTCCGGACCCACCACGTAATCGGTGGAGGCCGTCACCAGCGAACGGGCTTCCATAAGGAGATAGTCGGTCTGTTCCTCCTGGGGCATGTCGATAAATTTCATGTAGGGATCGATGTTGGGCTGCAGGACCACGATCTCGTAGGGACGGTATTCCTCCTCATAGGTATGATACCGCACCAGTGAAATAATTACCGGTACCAGCAGAAATCCAAAAGCCCAGCTGATCCTGCCCCTGTTGGCCCTGAAGATGAATTTTTTTCGAAGTCCCCGGATCACGCGGAACAGCAGGATGTTCATGACAATCACCCAGAGACTTCCGCCCAGCGTCCCGGTAACTTCGTACCACTGGATGAACCGGATATCGTTGGCAAAGGCGTTCCCGAATATGATCCAGGGGAAGTTCACCTGTACATTCAGGAACAGGAGCTCGAACGCGAGCCATAACGCAATAAGCGAAAGATATCCCAGGCGCGGACCGGTGTGTCTTTTTACATAATGGAAAAGCATGAATGGGACAGTCATAAAAGTGGTATTCACGATCAACGCCGCAATGATCCCTATCGCCACCGCATGCTTTACCCACCATACTGTTAGTGCTGTGAATAACATAAAAGTGAGCACGACATACCATGTGAGCGACGCTGTTTTGTTCTTTGCCCGCCGCTGGTAGTGATCCTCTTCGACCATGAGCAGGGGGATCAGTGCAATGAACATGATGAACCCTGTGCCCCACTGAAAGTATGCCGGTGCCAGCAGCAGACCGCTGAGCACAGATAAAAATATCCGGGTAATTCTAGACATAATATTGTATAAGACTACAAATATAACGTAAATTGAGGGGAATATTTTGTACTATATTTGCGTGTATGGAAAAGACGGGTAAACTTATCGAGACCGATGAACTGATCCGATCGGCCCGCCTCAAGAAGTTCGGTGGTGGCGGAGTGGCGAAGCTGATGATGAATCTTTTGCGCATCAATAAGCTGAACAAGCTGTACGAAGAACTCAGCGACGAAAAGGGTATTGAATTTATTGACAAGCTCATCGAAAAGCTGGAACTGGACTACGAGGTGCGCGAGGATGAACTGAAACGCATTCCACGTGAAGGTGCGTTCATCACCGTCTCTAACCACCCTTTCGGCGGCATTGACGGGATGCTGCTTGTCAAGGTCATTTCCGGCATACGGCCTGATATCAGGATCATGGCCAACTTTGTCATGCAACGGATCGATCCGGTTTCTGAATTCCTTTTTCCAGTGAACCCATTCGAAAAGCGCAAGGACAGGGCATCGAGCCTGTCTGGCATCAAAATGGCCATTCAGCATGTAAAAGAGGGCAAAGTACTGGGCCTCTTCCCGGCAGGCGAAGTCTCCAGTTACAACCAGGACAATTTTGGAAAAACAGACAGGCAATGGCAGCGTTCAGCCATTAAAATGATCCGGAACGCGAAGGTGCCGGTAGTACCGGTGTATTTTGAAGGGACCAATTCCAGGATCTTCCACATTCTCGGACTGATCCATCCTGCGCTGCGCACCGTGAAGCTGCCTTCTGAAATGTTCAATAAAAAAAACCGGAAGATCCGCATCCGGATCGGCCATCCCATCACAGTGAAGGATCAGGATGAATTTTCCGACCTGGCCCGCTATGGCAGGTTCCTGCGCGCCAAGACCTATTCTCTCGGTTCCGCCCTGGAGGTAAAACGCTTCTTCCTGCCAAGGTTCAAAAGGGCCCAAAAGCCCGAATCCATCGCACCACCGGTTGCACCTTCAAAGATCCGGCGTGAAATAGATTTGCTGCGCGGTGATGAAGATGCATTGCTCTTTTCGAACACTAATTTTGAGATATACTGCACCGCTTCCACCAGGATCCCTTTCATCATGAACGAGATCGGTCGCCTGCGGGAAATCACCTTCCGGGAGGTGGGTGAAGGAACCAACCGGTCAATGGACCTGGATGAATACGATCTCTATTATCACCAGCTGTTTGTCTGGGATACGCAGGAAGAGAAGATCGTAGGTGCATACCGGGTTGGGATCGGCAAGGACATATTGCAAAAATACGGTGTCAGGGGATTTTATGTGCACAGCCTCTTCCGGATGCATCGGGGATTCAGGAAGATCCTGCGCCAATCCATGGAACTGGGACGCTCCTTCATCACAAAAGAATACCAGCGCAAGCCGCTGCCGCTGTTCCTGCTCTGGAAGGGAATCCTCTATTTCCTGATCAAAAACTCGGAGTACCGCTACCTGATCGGCCCGGTGAGCATCAGCAACCGCTTCTCGGAATTTTCCAGGTCCATGATCATCAACTATATCCGTAAAAATTATTACAACAGGGAGCTGGCAAGGTACATTCGCCCGCGAACCAAATACAATGTGCCGGGATACAATATTGATGAGGATATTATCCTGGAAAGTGCCGACAACTTACAAAAATTTGACCATTTTATCGACGACGTG
>CAZOXI010000146.1:0-7437 GCA_964583445.1 uncultured Bacteroidaceae bacterium
CAGCATGAACCGCACCGCATGGGGATGCAGCCAGCTGTACCAGTTGTCTTCAAAGGCCTGTTCCCCGGTCTCTCCACGGGGTCCGAGCGGCATCTTTTTCCAGTCGGTCGGCGTTCCGTGCCAACCACCATCGAGGTTCGCGATGGACCGGATATTCAGGTTGGCGTACAGATTTCCACCATCACCTCCACCGCCGGGCGCCGAGAATTCATCCGTTCCCTGTACCATGACGGACGGGCTGCCCTGGCCTCCGTTGATAAACAACCTGAGGTGATTGCCGGGAGCTTCGATGGTCCGGCAGTAGCAGTGCATATCGGATGCATCCAGACCGTTGTGGCCTGCCAGCTCCGGAGTTATCGGGGTGGTGTTGATACACGAGATCACATCGTCGCGGTCCTCGAATACCAGGTCCTCGCAATAGATGGTCACCTTCGTCTGCGGAAGATGTACACTATCACGGATGATAAGCCTGGAGGTATAGATATTCAGTTCCTTTAAATTGGAAAGTCCCTGGTAGGTGAACGGGACGGTTCCTGCGTCGAAGATGACCTGCTTCCCAATGATATCAATACTGACAACAGTGTCTTTGTCGTTGAAATTCATAGGTCCGCCCCTGGTCCAGGTCTTCCTGACCAGGATGGTATCCGAGAATTCCATATCGTGCAGGTAGGCAATGATATCCTGTTCGGGATTCATGTCGGGAACGGGGCTGAACATCACGACCTGGCGAACTGTATCGTTACCGTCGATACCCAGGAATTCGACTTCGAAGTTGGATATATCCGTAATCAGGGGGGTGTAATCGAACACTGCCGATTGCTTTTCGGCATCGAGAATAAGGGTAGTGTCGTACCTGTTCCAGACGTTGTAGCCATAGCTTGCATCGGGATGGTTTTCCCAGTAAAACCTGAACCGGCAGGTACTGTTATGGTAGACTACTTTTTCAGGAATCTCACCCAGTTGATAGGAAAACAGGGTGTCTTCGGGAAGCAGGAACAGGTTGGCCAGGCCTGTGGCATGATTACCGGAGGACACATAGGGCTGTCCGGCAATATAACTCAGGGTCACCGAATCGGTCTGACCCAGGGATCCGATTGCGGAAGGGGTCCAGGACTGACTGTGAATGGTGGAGATCAGCATGCATCCAGCCAGGATCAGTATGTATTGCATCTGTTTCATGTCAAAGATGTTTCAGATTAATGTACTCCACTGTATACAGCCTAATACTTGACAATGAAATTCACATAGGCATTTCTTGGACGGGTTTCTGAGGAGGTTCTTGCCTTCCTGGACAGGTCGAAATCGACCATGTGGTAATTGTCAGATGCTCCGGAGCCGATCCCGGTACTTTTGTACACCCAGGTCTGCTGGAAGGGGCCGGTTGTATTACCATGAATGGCTGCATAGGTATTGAAGTCGCCCACCACTCCTTTCACATTCTGCATGGCATCCTGCTGGAAGGATCCGACGCTGTTTCCGAATGCGCCGCCTGCATGGCGGCTGACCCGCAGTGCACTGTCAGGATCCGAGAAATTGTCGTTGCTGGCGCCGCTGACCCCCCGGAGGGAGACCCCCCTCAGGTCGGGAACGTTGAAGGTCTCGGGAGAAGGACCTCCCCAGTGGGTACCTATCGCCTCAAACAGACGCGGATAATCCACTTGGTTGTATGCTGATCCGTCGCAGAGCAGCCAGCCAACCGGTATTTTTTCTATTGGTCCGGCAAAGGGGATGATCGCACCGGCAGGAAATTCAATGTGTGCACTCAGCGCCACTTTTGCCACTTCGGCCACAGGAACGCCCAGGATGGCAGATTCACTCAGAACCTTCCCCCCGTCTTCAGAAACCCTGAGGATGGTTTCGTTCAATTCCGTGGAATCGTTTTTCAGGAGCAGCGATGGAGCGTAGGTCTGCCCGCTGGCACCCTGACCGATAATCATGGTGAATGCACCAAAATCATTTGTGTTTACAGAATGGGTTTCAGTATACACGGTAGTATTATCCTGGATCAATTCTGCAATAAGGTTGAGTTGCTCATTGTCCCTGAGTGATCCGTCATCGTTGCGCAGAACGGCCTGGTAGGAAAAGCCTGATTGTGCAATGGTTAAGGAGGAAACCAGGATGATGCTGAGGAAAATGATCGTTTTTTTCATGATAGTAATTATTGGATATTCTGGTTATTGGAGATGATTTCATGACAGGTGATTTGCCGGGATAGACGATCCTTTTTTGCCTGGTGTTCTGAAAAGTTGTATGGATTACTGGTGATGTCTGATCAATTGTGATCCCGGTGAAGAGGAATGCACCATTCTGCCCAGTTGACAGAAGTATTAAGAGGCCAGAAAAGGAACATAAATTTACAAGGGAAACAGATACAAATCAAGTATTTCCCCGCTTTTTTAAAAGTATTCCAGTATAATGGTGAAAGCGTGGCCTTTTGTGTGAATGTAATTTTACATTAAATTGCAGAAAAAAACATGAAGACTGTTCTTACAACCCTCTTAATGACCCTTTTGATGGCCACCGGTGGCAGCACAGCTGGCCTGGATGCAAACAATACACCAGATGTCTGGGTAATTGATTTCTTCGACGACTTCGACACCTTCAATCCGGAGAACTGGCAGGACCAGCGCATATGGGTGAACAATGAAGAACAGTGTTATGTGCCGGATGGTCAATATGGAACAAGGGAAGTAAGTGAGGGGACAATCAAACTGAAGGTGATCAATATTGGTGAACCGCTTCCATGTGATAATATGGATAAGCATGGTAAGCAGCATCCGGACACCCGGTATGTTGCAGGCCGGATCGTCTCGAAGAACCGGAAGGAATTCATAAAGGGGAAATGGACGGCAAGGTTAAGACTCCATGGGAATGGCAAACCCAGCATGTTCCCGGCCTGGTGGATCCTTGGTGCGCGCAATAATGAGCCTCCTGTCCAGGAACCCGATGAGGACATTTGCTGGCCGTTGACCGGCTCCGGTGAGATCGATATTTTTGAACACCATGGCGACCACCAGGAAGACCAGTATACGACAGGCGCCATCAAAAGCCTGGGCGAATGCGACAAAGGAGATTGGTGGAGTTTGCGCACCACTGTACCCTCAACGCTGAATGAATATCACGAATACTCCGTTGAATGGGAGGGCAGCGACCTGGTGTACCGGTTGGATGGCAAGGAAGTATATCGGAATGCAGGTGAAGGCGATAAATACCCGGAACCCATGTTTGCCATTCTCAATTATGCAAAAATAACAGATATGCCTATGACCGGGGAGTGGGTCATGGAAGTAGACTGGGTGAAGCATGAATACCGGAAATAATTACAGGGTCTTTATTGAGTCATTAAAATCTTCTTCCATCACGGGCTTATTTTTTCTCTAAAGTATTTCAGGGAAAACAGCTGAGGATATATTAAGCCGGACCATTGATCTGGTAGCTGCCCTTATTTTTTATGATTTAATTAACTTTTCCAAAGGAAACAGATGCAATAACAATTTGTAACTTTACGAAAACATTGGTTATGAGCATCTTTAAAGATTTACCTATCCGAAATCGCCCCCTTCTGCTTTCATTTTTTGTATTACTACTTTTTCAGGCCAATTTTTTGATTGCACAGCATATTTCTGCCGGGGGAGCGCACAGCATCTTCATTTGTCCAAATGGTGAAATCATCGGAAGTGGCAACAATGCCAATGGTCAGTTGGGTACAGACGATTTTATCCCATATGATGGATTGCAAACTCTTGTAGAGGGTGAATGGAGCATGGTTTCCTGTGGCAGTGCACATACTTTATTAATTAAGTCGGACAGTACCTTATGGGCCATGGGAAAAGGGGGAAGTCTTGGACTTGGAGATTACGATAACAGGGCAGTGCCTGTGCAAGTCGGGACAGAAGATGACTGGGTATTTGTCGAGGCAGGAGTGTATACCAGTTTTGGGATCAGGAAAAACGGAACGCTCTGGGCCTGGGGAGTTGGTATCAATGGCCAGCTGGGGCTGGGTGCACAATCGGAATCACTTGTGCCGACAAAGGTTGGACTTTCAGAGACATGGATTGCAGTTGCTGCTGCACAGGAATTCACCATTGGCTTGAAGAATGATGGAACGATTTTGGGGTGGGGATTGAATACCAACGGAGAACTGGGCGACGGTACGAAGGATCAAAAATCGGCGCCCGTGAATGTTTCATTAAGTTCTAGATGGGTAGCCATCGATGCCAATATCGGTGGACAAAGCCTGGCCCTCGACCAGGAAGGTTACCTGTGGGGAACAGGTTATAATCATTTTGGACAATTGGGTTTGCCGGAGGATGTTTATTCTGTTTCAGAATGGACGTTGCTTGATTCAACAAATCAGTATCTCGCAATCGCCTCTGGCAAGGACCATACCCTGGTCATCAGGAATGATAAGACGCTATGGGCCACGGGTAGAAATGACTTCGGACAATTGGGAATTGGATCCACTGAACATAGTTTTGGATTCGTACAGGTAGGTGATCAATCAAGCTGGGAAAAGGTCACTGCCAACGGTTCTTATTCCCTTGGCATTACAACTGAAAATGAATTGTATATCTGGGGAAAAAATAAAGATTGGCTCATGCCCTCCTGTGATATGGACGGATTATACCAATGTAATCATCCTCTCTTAATAGAAAATTATTGCGGCACATCAGAAGGTGGTGGAGGTACTACTTCAATCAATGAGCAGGTCGCAGTAGGCAGTATGGTTTATCCGGTACCGGTACGTAATGTAATGTATTTTGAACATGATAAAACATACGATTATGTTCGATTGACAGATATTTCTGGCAGGATGGTATTTCGGGCGGAAAAAGTGAACAGCAGTATGGATCTCTCATTTTTGCGGTCGGGCATATACCTCTTTGAAGCAGCACAAAATAATACCAGTTATCAGCAAAAGATCATTAAGGAATAGCATGCCCTTTATCTATTCTGCATAGTGTGGCTACCCAGTGTACATCATCGGCGGGCCTGTTGATGCGGACTGTCTCGCCACCGGAGACCAGGAATTCGGGCCCCCAATTCCCGGTATTGATGTTGATCCAGGTAAGTTCAAAATTCCTGCCTTTAAACGCTTCCAGGTTGAGGCCCACCGATCCTCCACCCTGCTGGGTAAAGTACAGGATATATGCTTCGCCCGGATTTGCAGCCAGGTATGCTTCATCCGCCTGTCGTGCACTTAACAGATCCTGCCTGGGATCAACATCCCAAAACCTGACTTTTTCTTCCACTTTTCGTGTTGCCTGGATACAGGATTTGGACTTGTCGCACAACCCAATTCCGCCAGTAGGCCTGTGAAAACGCACACCGGCGACCCCGGCCACCAGGTTCCGCCACCACTCTTCGATGGCATTGTCCGTATCACCTGGTCGCCATCCTTTCCAGGGTCCCCCTGAATGCGCATCTGAACCGTATAACTTTGTCATGTGCAGTAGGAATCCCCTGCTCCGGGCCTGATCAGCCAGCCACTTTACCTTGTCCCAATGGCCCTCATCCCGGAGCCTGGAGTTCACCTGTGATACATCCAGGTAGTCATAGATCTCCGGATGTGCCAGCTGGTGGTTGATGTTTTTCGATTCAGGAACATTAAATGCATCGTCCATCATGTTTGTACTCACGATTGAAACACCATATTCTTCTGCTTCTTCCCTTGTAAAATGCAGCCAGTATTCCCCCCAGGAATAATGTTCGGATGTTTCATTATTCATATTGTAAATCACATTGCGATAAGGCAGAGTACAGGAAAGCACCTTTTTGACAAAGATCTCCTGGTAATGACGGACGGTATCATATTTCGCTTTTCTGTCAGATTGTGCAGAGATATATAAGGGATTTCCAGGCACACCCTTGCCCATTGGGTGTTTCCTGTAGATGACGTGACGCGGGTAGGCATCATCAAGACCCGATTCATCTTTGCTGTAATTGATATTATTCACGGGATTAAACGGATTGCTTAACCAGTTGTTATCACACCAATCAAAACGATCCCAAATTTCTAATTCCACAACAACATCGCGCCTGGCAGCTGCATCAATAAACGTCGTAAGTCTTTCCCAGAAAGGCCCCGCAGGCAGATTTAAATCATAGAGCCCGTCGCTGTTTCTTTCATAGGCTTCAATGCCGTCATATGCAGCACTGCCAGGATCCAGGACACAACGCAATGTATTCCCGCCGGCATCTACCATCTCCCGGATCTGTGAGATGATTTCATTCATGTTATCAACGCGCTTCTGATCAAGTACTGAGCCATCTATAAATGGATTATGGCCATGGTTAAATGCCCCCAGCAGCAAGGTTTTTTGTCCATTATAATTCCAGTAGAGTGAAGAATCCACCCTGATACCCGGATCCATATCATTGCTTTTTTTGAAAGGACGATGCGAGCAGGAAGCAATAATGAAAAGACAAAGTACAAAAGCGACTAAATGAAGATAACTGTAGCGTAGCATGCCTATGGTATTTTAATTATATCTGTCTGCAATTAACTTTAATACACGGTCAGAATACACAACTTTGGGCCCAAATATTGATATTTGTCACATGGCAATGCAGTCACTTAGAATTCAACTTCAAAACCCATTAATGCACGTACCTGACCGGCATTTTTTTTAGAGGTTAATAGTTCCAGCAATAAAAAAGCAACATCAACAGCAGTGGATGGATTCCAGGATGTGATCATATTATCATCCATCACAATGGGTTGATTGAGCACCTGGACACCAAATTCCTTCAGGGCATTTCTACGGACAGGATTTCCGTAAGTAGTGCCCTGTTTGCCATTCAGAATCTCACTTTTTCCCAGCGGTAAAGCCCCAACACAAATGGATGCAATGAGCTTATCATTGACCCTGAACCCACGGATCAGATTAAGGAATTTGTCATTATAAGCATCCTCATAAAAGCCATACTGTTCGAATCCACCGGGTACAGCCAGTGCATCAAAACCAGCGATATCTATATCATCAATCAAATAGTCGACAATAAACCTTTGGTTGAACGAGCTATTGATTTCTTTTTTTAATCCACAGGTAAACAATTCAGTGGAATGATCTCCTTCCACAAGATTCCATCCCATTATATCAATGAAAACACTTGCTTCAATGGTCTCAAAACCATTCGCTAATAACAGTAATATTTTTTTCATAGTAAATTATATTGTAATCAAGCTGTCAAATTGATTTTTAATTGGCCTGGAGCGTATGTATATGAGGAGCGTTTATATACCAGAATATTCCAGAATAAAGATAGTGTATTTATTTCTCTATGTTTTTCGCACAATGAGAACATAGCATTCTAAGAAAAGGGTCAACTTCTTTGCAGATAGATTTATAAGATTTTTTGCAACAGTTTCCAGATCCTTGTTTTACCTAGATCGAGCGATTTGTGCAAAAAAAGATAAAAGATAGCTTGTTTAAT
>CAZOXI010000147.1:0-7402 GCA_964583445.1 uncultured Bacteroidaceae bacterium
CAACCTTACAAATCCCGACCAGGTCACCTACCAGTACAGGCTCGAAGGATTTGATGACTGGTCTGAACCCACGCGGGAAACGTTTGCAAAATACAGCCGCCTGGAGGATGGTGAATATACCTTTATGCTCAAAGCCATTGATGGGAACGGAAATTCAACTGGTGAGGTGGCCATGTTCCATTTAAGTATTAAGATCCCTATCTGGAAGGCATGGTGGTTCATCCTCTCCCTGGTGATCATCGCCATTGGAAGTGTATACCTGATTATCAAGGTCAGGGAACGGAACCAGAAAGCATTGCAGGAATACCTGGAACAGCAGCTGGAGGAGAGAACGCGGGAAGTGGTTCACCAGAAAGAAGAGATCGAGATAAAAAACAGGGATATTACCGACAGTATCAATTATGCGCAGCGGATCCAGGCAAGTATTTTACCCTCTACGAACCGCCTGGATGAGATATTCAGCGGCGCTTTCGTGTTTTACCAGCCAAGGGATATCGTCAGCGGGGATTTCTACTGGTACGACCGGCTCGATGACGAACGGTTTATCATTGTTTGTGCAGATTCAACAGGGCATGGTGTTCCTGGTGCGTTTATGTCTATGATCGGCACCACCCTGATTAAGGATATCTGCCTGCGCACCGATGTGATCACCCCTTCGCAGGTGCTCAAAACCCTTGACAAAGAGGTCAGGGAAGCATTGAACCAGAATGCCGACACCGACGGCTCCAATGATGGTATGGATATCATCGTGGCCGAGATCAATCTGAAGACCATGCGTTTCGTTGTCAGCTCGGCCATGCGGCCAGTGATCCTCTACAAAGGAGGGGAACAGATCTATGTGAAGGGCAGCAGGAGCTCGGTAGGTGGTCAGCTGGACGAGACAAGTATTGAGAAAGATTTTACAAACGAAGTATTTGACCTGAACAAAGGGGATATTGTATACATGTTTTCAGATGGTTATCCGGACCAGTTTGGCGGCCCCCTTGGCAGGAAGTTTAAAATGGTCAGGCTGAAGAACTTGCTGCGGGACATTCACGATAAGCCCATGGAAGAGCAGCATAACTATGTGAAAAGTAATTTCTTTCTCTGGAAGGAAGACCTTGAACAGGTGGACGATGTGTTGTTCATGGGGATCAAGATCTGATATGGTTACACCGCCGGAACTTTTCTGTTGTTCCTTGTTGCCCGGCACCGTCCACAATCTTTGTAGTGTTCCACTTTGTGTGTCTGGCGATATTTTTTGCTCCTCACCGGATTCTCCGCGGTAATCAATTATTCAGCTCAATCCCTGAAAGGATCTGAACCCCGGTGGTATCCATATTGCTCTTGTTGAATTCCCTGTCGTACAAAAAGAAGGTGTAAAAAATGGTATCGTACCTGATGATCGGGTATTCAATGGTAACTGAAATGGTACCTGAGAGCGGTTGCTTGTCCATGTATGGAATCATATATTTCAGGTATCCCCCGTCTTCCTCCGGCACTTTTACGAATTCATTGTCTTCCATGTCATACAACTGGAGGAAGAGGTTATAGCGCTGTGTGTCCGGCAGACCAATGGCAACTGTATCCGGCCAGGGCTCCAGCCCGATGTTCCCGTCGCCGTCCGTAAAACTGAAATTCAGTTTGCCTGTCAACACCTCCTGGTCGAGGTTGTTGGTGGTAACATAAAGGAAGAAACTTTCGTAATTAATGATCGGAACATCCGGATACACCGGTCTTTCCTGGCACTGGTGCAGTGTTGTACCCAGTAAGATCATTATGATGGTAAGTTTTCTCATTGTTCAAATATCTGCATCAAAAACCTTGCCTGTTTTTTTCAAATCTATGCCTTGTTTTTCCGCAATCCTGCCTGTTTTTTCTGCAATCCTCCCTGCCCTTACCAAATGTAAGCCTATTTTTTCCGCATGAAGATCTGGACCGGTGCCCCCGTAAAATCAAAATGTTCCCTGATCTTGTTTTCAAGGTATCGCTTATACGGTTCCTTCACATACTGTGGCAGGTTACAATAAAACGCAAAAGCAGGTGTATATGTTGGCAATTGGGTCACATATTTTATCCTGATATATTTTCCTTTGATGGCAGGAGGGTGATTGGCTTCAATTGCTGCCTGCATCACCTCATTTAACTTCGATGTGGGAATTTTTCTTTTCCTGTTCTCAAAAACCCTGATGGTCTCTTCGAGTGCTTTATGGATCCGCTGCTTGGTGAGCGCTGAAATAAAAACCACCGGTATATCCGTATGTGGTTCCAGTTTTTTTCGCACCCTGGCTTCAAATTCCTTCACCGAACCGGTATCTTTTTCAACCAGGTCCCATTTATTGATCAATACAACCACTCCTTTCTTACTGCGTTGGATCAGGTGAAAAATATTGACATCCTGACTTTCGATACCGATGGTAGCATCGATCAGCAGCATGCACACATCGGCATGCTCTATGGCCCTTACTGAACGCATTACAGAATAGAATTCAAGGTCTTCCCTTACCTTTGCCTTTTTCCTTATCCCGGCTGTGTCCACCAGGATGAAATCATGGTTGAATTTTGAATAACGCGTATTTATTGAATCGCGTGTGGTTCCCGAAATTTCCGTGACAATATTTCGTTCTACCCCGATCAGGGAATTAATCAGCGAGGATTTACCCACATTCGGTCGGCCAACAACGGCAATCCGGGGTAGTTCAGACGCTGTATCCTCTGTATCTTCTTTCTCAAAATGAAGGACCAGCTCATCCAGCATATCCCCCGTGCCTGCTCCATTGATGGACGAGACGGGATAGATCTCTCCCAGTCCCAACTTGTAAAATTCAGGTGTGTCCATCAACCTGGCATTGTTATCTGCCTTATTGGCGACCAGCATCACGGGCTTTTTTACTTTCCTGAGCATCTGTGCGATGGATTCATCCAGGTCGGTGATCCCACTGACCACATCCACCATGAAAACAATCACATCAGATTCTTCGATGGCCAGGATGACCTGCTTCCTGATCTCTTCTTCAAAAACATCCTCGGAATTCGTAATATATCCACCCGTGTCGATAACGGTAAATGTTCTGCCGTTCCAGATCACGCTGCCATAATGCCTGTCGCGGGTCACGCCGCTGGTCTCGTCCACGATGGCCTGCCGTGATTCCGTCAGGCGGTTGAAGAATGTAGACTTGCCCACATTTGGTCGGCCCACAATTGCTACTATATTTCCCATGTTTCCTGGCGTTTTACCGGTAACCGAATTTTTTTAATTTGTTTTCGTTGTTTCTCCAGTCTTTGTTCACCTTCACATAGAGTTCGAGAAATACTTTTTTGTTGAAGAAGGTCTCCATTTCCTCTCTTGCTTCCGTTCCCACCCGCTTGAGGGCAGCACCTTTGTGTCCGATCAGGATCCCTTTCTGACTGTCCTTTTCAACGTAAATGACACCGCGGATCCTGATGATTTTTTCTTCTTCTTTGAATGATTCAACTTCGATCTCAACAGCATACGGGATCTCCTGCTTGTAATGCATCAGGATCTTTTCCCTGATGAACTCACTCACCAAAAAACGTTCAGATTTATCGGTGAGCATATCTTTTGGAAAAAACGGCAGTGATTCCGGCAGCAGCTCAAGGATCCGTTGAAACAGGTTATCCACGTTGAAGGCTTTCAATGCGCTTGTGGGGAAGATCTCTGCATCCGGAAGCAGCTCCTGCCATTGCTGCACCATCTCTTCCAACGCTGCCTGGTCAGACCGGTCAATTTTATTAATGACCACAAGCACAGGCACTTCCGTTTTTTTAAGTTGTTCTATGAAGAATGATTCTTTTCCCGGCGGTTCACCCGCTTCCGTGATATACAGGAAAATGTCTGCATCTGCCAGCGCCCCACGTGCACTCTTCAGCATGAATTCCTGCAATTTGTAGTTGGGATCGAGGATTCCGGGGGTATCCGAAAAAACCACCTGGTAATCATCGCCGTTGACAATGCCATGAATGCGGTGCCGCGTGGTTTGCGCTTTGGAGGTAATAATGGATAGTTTTTCTCCCACCATGGCATTCATCAGGGTAGATTTACCCACATTTGGTCTTCCCAAAATATTCACGAAGCCGGCCTTATGTTGTTTTGTACTATTCAAAAGCATTCATTTTAAGCGATTTGATCTCTTTATCGGTCAGGAACCTCCACCTACCCCTTGGCAGGTTTTTCTTGGTCAGCCCGGCAAAATACACCCTGTCAAGTTTGGTCACTTTGTACCCTAAATGTTCAAAGATGCGTCTTACCACCCTGTTTTTACCTGAATGGATCTCCAGTCCGATCTCACGTTTGTTGTCCATACTTGCATAGGCAATCGCATCCGGTTGGATGAAACCATCCTCCAGTTCGATGCCCTCTGCGATCTTGTTCAGGTCGCTGTGCTGAAGGTTTTTATCCAGGAAGACATGGTACACCTTTTTCTTATTGAAAGAGGGATGTGTCAACCTCCTTGTCAGATCGCCATCATTGGTAAACAGCAGAACCCCTGTAGTATTTCTGTCGAGTCTGCCCACCGGGTAGATCCTTTCCTTGCAGGCACGTTGCACCAGTTCCATTACTGTTTTTTTCGCATGCGGATCATCCACGGTGGTGACAAAATCTTTCGGTTTGTTGAGCAGCAGGTATACCTTTCTTTCGTTTCCAAGGCGTTCGCCGTTATACCTTACATCAGCATCCGGATCAATTTTTGTACCCACCTCTGTCACGACCGATCCATTCACAGAGATCAGTCCTGCTGCAATGAGTTTGTCGGCCTCCCTGCGGGAACATATCCCTGCATGTGCAATATATTTATTCAGCCTGATCTGTTCGGATTTCTTCGCTCCGGCAGGACCTTTGCTTTTCCCTGCTACACCTTTGTCTCTCGCTGATTCACTTTTTCCTTTTGCACCTTTCACTGCCGTACTTTTTGCTCTCCCTGCTGTATTTATGCCTCTTGCACCTTTCTCTGCTTCATTTTTCCCTTTTGCACCTTTCCCTGCTTCACTTTTTCCTTTTGCATCTTTCTCTGCCGGATTTTTTCCTCTCCCTGCTGCACGTTTTCCCGGTTCACTTTTGAACCGACCAGATGACTTTTTTGCAGAACCTTTTCCCGGGTGTGAAGCAGGTCCTTTCCTGTGTTCTTTTTTATTTCTTTTTGAATGTTCCATATTGGCCATCTAATTCACTGCAAATTAATACGTTTCAATAAAGCGGTTGCAAAGTTAAGATTTTAAATGTTACCAGGATGATATTTTAATATCTTTGATAACCTTTAAAAAACAGGGGTTTGATGCATGATTAGCGAATTATCATCGTTATTTTTAACAAACGTTAACCTTTTGCACCGAAAAAAAGCCAATACTTTATTTATTTTTATAAAGAATGACACTAATTACATCGATCTCAGGAATCAGAGGAACGATTGGAGGCGTTGTCGGAGAGGGGCTTACTCCTCTGGACGCAGTTAAGTTTGCATCCGCATATGCCGAATGGATCATACGAAATTCAGGAAAAACCGGTCCGAAAGTGATCATGGGCAGGGACGCGCGCATTTCAGGCCCCATGATTGAACAACTGGTTTCCGGCGCACTCATGGGTATGGGGGTACATGTAGTGAATATCGGGCTGGCGACTACGCCCACTGTTGAGGTTGCGGTCCCCAGCCTGGGGGGAGATGGCGGGATCATCCTTACCGCCAGCCATAATCCGAAGCAATGGAATGCATTGAAACTACTGAATGGGAAAGGGGAGTTCCTTTCCGCATCCGACGGGGAGGAGATCCTTGAAATTGCCGGTTCTGAAGCTTTTGAATACTGCGATGTGGATGCCATCGGATCTATATCTTTTGACGATAATATGGGTTCTTTTCACATTGATAAGGTGCTTGACCTATCCCTTGTAGATGTTCCTGCCATTAGGGAGGCGGGTTTCCGCGTTGCCATCGATTGCGTCAATTCAGTCGGGGGGATCATTCTTCCGGCGTTGTTGAAAAGATTGGGGGTAAAGGAAGTAATCCAGTTACACTGCGATCCAAACGGTCAGTTTCCCCACAACCCGGAACCCCTCCCGGAAAATCTTGAAGACATTTCCGGGGTCATGAAAAAAACTGGTGCGGATGTTGGTTTCGTTGTGGATCCGGATGTGGACAGGCTGGCAATTGTCTGCGAGGACGGGTCCATGTTCGGCGAGGAATATACACTGGTGGCAGTGGCTGATTACGTACTGGGAGATACCCCCGGGTGTACCTGTTCCAATTTATCGTCATCGCGGGCCCTGAGAATGGTGACTGAACAACATGGCGCCTCCTATCACGCCTCGGCAGTGGGTGAGGTGAATGTTGTGGAGAAGATGAAAAATGAAGGGTGCGTGATCGGCGGTGAAGGCAACGGGGGAGTGATTTATCCAGAGTTGCACTATGGACGTGATGCGCTGGTGGGAATCGCACTATTCCTCAGTTTCCTGGCAAAGAAGAAGGTAAGTTGCAGCATCCTGCGAAAATCCTACCCATCCCTCGAGATGATCAAGCAGAAGATCGAACTTACCCCGGAAACTGATGTCAATAAGATACTTGAATCACTGGAAGAGGCCTATAAAGACGAACAGCTTACCACGATCGATGGTCTGAAGATCGATTTCCGGGATGGGTGGGTGCATCTCAGGAAATCCAACACGGAGCCGATCATCAGGATCTATTCAGAAGCACAGGACAGGAAACAGGCTGAACGCCTGGTAAAGGAGATCGTGGACCAGGTGAAGAAAATTACTTCTGCATGAGGCAACTGGTCACCTTGAGTAAAAAAGAAGTTTATAACATATTGTAAATTAATACTATAACTAAAACATATACTTGTGAAAAGAAGACCCCTCATTATAACGATCATAATTGCTGCAGTGGTAGTTGGATTGATCATCTATTCTGCAGTTTCCGGAAAGGAGAAGGCAGTTGTGCTGGAAACCACCGTTGAAAAAGGTCCTTTTGAGATCGCCGTCATGGTTACCGGTGAGTTGCAGGCATTGAATGAAACAGAGATCAAGGGACCTTCAGCGCTGAGAAGCAGGAGCTTGCGCATCCATAATGTAAAAATTCAGGAATTGATCACCGAGGGAACAGTAGTTGATTCAGGAGACTGGGTTGCCACGCTTGACCGTTCGGAAGCGGATAACATGCTGAAAGACATTCAGGATGACCTGGAACGGCTCGAATCTGTGTATACGCGGGCAAAACTTGATACCACCATTGAATTGAGGAATTTGCGTGACAATCTGGTCAATCTGAAGTTTACAGCCGAAGAAGCGGAGATCACCCTTGAACAATCCAAATTTGAACCCCCTGCTACCATCAGGCAAGCTGAGATCAGCCTGGAGAGGGCAGAGCGGGCCTATGAACAAGCCCTCAAGAACTACGACCTGAAAGTGAAG
>CAZOXI010000148.1:0-7396 GCA_964583445.1 uncultured Bacteroidaceae bacterium
AGGGTTTCAAATTTGATCCCGTTACCAATGGGTGCGGGTTGTGACCGAAAGACGCCACCGTATTGTGTCACCTCACCTTTCATGCGCAGCATTTGTTCATCCGCAGGAATCACTTCCACGGTTGGATGACCCATATCCTCAGGCCGCGACAGCATGACTGTTCCATTGATTCCCTCCGGAGCTTCAGTGGTAAGTCGTATACAAATGGCATGGTGTGGATTCGAGACAAATACCTCTTCAGTGAACAGGTATCCCCGGGTCGTATACGATACCCGGGATATCGCCCGTTGAAGATCGAGCTGTCTCTTGTAATCCGAAATATTTTCGTGCCCAAGTTGTATATGCAGATCCCCCAGGGTCTGGTGAGAACGCTTGATCCCCAGATTAGAGAAGTAGTCTACAAACATCCGGTCTGCAGCCTGGTGATCACCGTTGATGAGCACTTCACGCAATTTTTCCAGGTCCGGAGGTCCTCCGGGGGGTGCTGACCAGTCTTCTTCGCCAGGCCACAGGGAATCATCATTCAGATGAATACGTTCGGTTGCAGTATCTCCGAATACCATCACCCCAAGATGTCCGTTACCCAATGGAAGTGCCTCCATCCATTCAGATGCCGGAGCAGTGTACCACAGCAATTCCCCAGTGTCTTGATAGGGGCTTCGCTCCGGGGTGCAACCAGGGAGTAGCCACAGTATAATGCTAACTGGGAGAATAAAAGTCAGCAATGAAGCGATACGTCGTTTCGGATAAAAAGTTTGCATTGTTAAAAAAATCCTGGCAGTCAGCATATTGCGTTGCGCAGGAATAGGACACTTGAAACCTGGTAACATAACAGATAAATTATTTCCAATCAAGGTACGATAAAATAAAGCTAAAATGCAAGCGCTTGCCTCGATAGTTCAACCTCCCAATAGCACTTTCCCGGAAGTCATAGCGCAGGATATTGGCTGACCATGGAATCTCGTAGTCAGTCATCCGAAAAATGTTTCAGCATTTCGCGATAGGAGGAGAAGACCTTGGCACGGGAGAGGAAGCCCACATACTTGCCATCGTCCACAACCGCGATATTGTACCTGCCGCTTTTGGCAAATTTCGCAGCGACTGCTTCCATCTGCTCATCGATGTTGATCGTATATTCCGGCATGAACATCAGATCACGCACATAAGTTGAATCATACACCTCATGGTTAAACATGATATGGCGTATGTCATCGAGTTTGACAATCCCCACGAAATCATTCTCTTTTGAAACGACGGGAAAAATGTTCCTGCTGGATTTGGTAATTACCTTTACCAGGTCACGCAGGGTATCCTCCGGTTTCACAGTTTTGAAATTCTTCTCGATCAGCTCACTCACGTTCATCAGCAACAGTATGTTCCTGTCTTTGTGGTGTGTCATGAGTTCACCACGTTCGGCAAGCTGAATGGTATATACAGAATTCGACACAAAAACCCTGGCGGTGGCAAAAGAAATCGTCGAAACCAGGATCAGCGGCATAAAAAGTTCGTAGCCACTACTGATCTCAGCGATAAGAAAAATAGCTGTCAGCGGTGCATGGATCACACCAGCGATCATCCCGGCCATTCCCACAAGTGCCATATTACTGATGGAGACATCCACCCCCAGCTGATTCAGGACCAGCCCCGTCAACAATCCCAGGTTCGCACCCATGAACAGCGTCGGCGCAAAGATCCCGCCTATTCCGCCTGCTGCAAACGTGAGTGTTGTGGCAATTACCTTGAAGCCGATGATCAACAGGAAAGCCAGCACGATCAGGATAAAGCTACCCTGCCAGCTTTCATAAAATGTGCCGGTAAAAAGTTGTGAATAATCCCCTACCAGGCTCAGGTTGACGATCTCATACCCCTCTCCGTAAAGGGGTGGAAGCAGTAAGATGATGGCTCCAAGCAATCCTCCTGCAATCAGCAGTCGTTTCCAGGCCCCCTCTATCTTTTCGAAAAATTCAGTAATGGCGTTGTATACCCTGGTGAAATATACTGAAACAAAGCCGGTGATGACCCCCAGGATGAGGTAAAAATGGATCTGGTTCATCTGGAACGCTTCCATTACCTGGAAGTTATAATACAGTACATTCTGGCCTAAAAACATGTAAGATGTCAGTGCGGCCGTTGCAGAAGCGATCAGCAGTGGGATCATCGCCCACATGGTCAGGTCCAGCATGATCACCTCCAGTGCAAAGACAACACCTGCGATAGGGGCCTTGAAGATAGCGGACATCGCACCGGCCGAAGCACAGGAAACCAGCAATGCGACCTCTTTATAATTCAGGTTGAAAACACGTCCGAAATTCGAGCCAATGGCTCCGCCTGTTGCAACAGTAGGTCCCTCCAGTCCGACGGATCCTCCAAAACCAACTGTAAGTGCACTCGATATCACGCTGGAATAAAGGTTGTGTGCCCGCATGATCGCATTGTTCCGTGAAATCGCGAACAAGACCCCTGGAATCCCATGTCGAACCGGTTTCCGGTTGATATACCTGATAAAGACGACTGCCAGGGTGATCCCGATAATAGGCAAAATAAAGATAAGATAGGTCCTGTAATCTCCTGCAATCCCCTTGGCCAGTGCGCCCTGGATGAAATGCACCAGGTTTTTGATGATCACTGCTGCAATACCAACGAGGAGTCCCACAATTCCGGAAAGCAGGTAAAGAAAACGCTGGCCCGACAAATATTTCAACCGCAACTGACGAATCCTGGTTTGTAATTTGATCTTATTCATCGGAGCATAAAAGTAATATATAAGCATTAGGAAACTACCTGCTCACAGCGAAATTAACGAAATTTAAATCAATTCCGTGTTGCATTTTTGAACATCGGCAAATAAAATATTAACTTCACAAGTCATATTAATGAGCAGGTTCTGAACCTTTGGCACGATTTTTTCGTATAATTCCGGTAAGTCTCAGATTAGCCAATCATCCATGACCAACAGGAGGCACATTTTATATATTGCATTGATTGCCCTGCTGATGCATTCAGCAGCAATAATGGTCATTGCACAACCCGAGCTGCCTGAAAAGCCTGAAATTCTCAGGGTGACTGTTGATTCAACGGATGGCAGGACCTACGTTGAATGGGAAGCGAGCGCTTCGCCCGGAATCATAGGTTACAAAGTCTACACGCTGGATATCACCACATACCCGGTAACCGGCTTCCTGCTTGATTCCTTACCCGGAGACAGGTTCGCTTTCAATTATTTAAACAAGGCACACGGAGCCCCATATTACACGGTGACAGCAGTCAGTGAAGAGGGCGAAAGTCTCCTGAGCGGAAATTATCACAAACCTGTTAGCCTGGAGATCAGCTATGATTCCTGTAGCAATAAAATGGAGCTTGAATGGGAAGAATATGTAGGCTGGGAAACGAAGCTCAATGGGTACAGGATCTATGCCAAAAACTATTTACCAGATACGTGCGATTGTGACGATGCAGGGGGTCCTGCGGATGACAATGGCTTTGTTGAAATTGCAGTGAACAGGGCCGATGAACTAAGTTTCGCCCACGAACCGGTAGATGAAAACCGTTATTATGAATATGTTGTGGAAGCGTTTGACAACCAGGGCTCCAGGTCAACTTCCAACAGGGTGCAATATTTCACTTATATGCCCGCACCCCCTGGTTTTATCAGCCTGGATTATGTGACGGTGCTGGATGAAAGTACCATCGAATTATCCATATCAGCAGATATCACCGGGGAGATCAATGACTTCCTGGTATCACGTTCCACCTCACCCCAGGGCACGTATACACCCGTTCAAACGCTATTGGACCTCAATGAAGCCAACATACATATTACAGATGATGTTGTCACGCAGGGACAGATGTTTTACTACAAAGCGGAAGCACTCAACAGCTGCTTTCACCCTGTAAAATCATCCAACACTGGTAATAATATCCTGGTCCGCGGTACTGCAGATGAATCAGTGGTCCGGCTTGACTGGCAGCCCTACGAATATTTTCCAAGCAGCGTCGAATCATATGCTGTATACAGAAAAAACCGCTATGGCGAGCAAGAATTGATTGCAACAGTAACGCCTGATACACGAAGCTATTCTGAGAACATCAGGAATTCCGGTGACAGGAACATTGAAGGAGCTGTGGAATATGTGGTCGAAGCATGGGAAAGTGGCACCAATCCGCTTGGCATCTCCGGCATAAGCCGGTCCAATGCAGTGGTGGTGAACATCGAAACACGCATGTACCTTCCCAATGCGTTCACCCCGAACAATGATGGCCGAAATGACTATTTTGCCCCTGTGATCGATTTCATACCCGAGGAATACAACATGTTCATTTATGACAGGACGGGTAAGGTTTTATACCGCACCACGGATCCGCTGGCCGGGTGGGACGGATCGATCAACGGTTCCGGCAAGGCACGTGAAGGGGTATATGTCTATCATATCGAATATCTTTCCTACAACGGGACAAGGCAGATCGCAACGGGAAATCTAACACTGATCTATCCCTAGCCATTTCTTTTTCATTGTTACCAGTAATTGTGTAGAATTAACTAATTTTGCACTAAAAGACCAGTTAAAACCAGGGAGTTTGTATGGACGAAAAGATTTTAACAGAAGAGGAGCAGATACAGGAAGAATTACAAGCGATCCTGAAAAACTGTACGCATTGCAAGAGCAAGCAGGATGAGCAGCTGCTCATGAAGGCATTCAGAATGGCCAACGAGGCGCATAAGGGAATGCGCCGCAAGTCGGGAGAACCATTCATTATGCACCCGCTGGCAGTGGCCCGAATTGTAAGCGAGGAGATCGGTATGGGCGTAACCTCCACCATAAGTGCCATCCTGCACGATGTGGTTGAAGACACGGAACTGACTATTGAGAATATTGAAAATGCCTTCGGAAAGAAAGTTGCCACGATCGTGGACGGGCTTACCAAGATCTCCGGCGTTTTCGATAAAGAGTCGAATTCTCTTCAGGCCGAAAATTTCAGGAAGATGCTGCTGACCCTTTCAGATGACGTGAGGGTGATTATTATCAAGCTTGCTGACCGTCTCCACAATATGCGGACCCTGGATTCACTGCCCAGGAAAAAGCAGGTGAAAATCGCCGGCGAGACCATCTACCTGTATGCACCACTTGCACACAGGCTGGGGCTATATAATATCAAAACAGAGATGGAGGATCTGAGCCTCATGTACAGGTATCCTGAAGTATATGCCGAGATCAGTGAAAAGATATCCCTGTCAGAAAAAAAGCGCACGCAGCTCATCAACCATTTTTCGATACCGATCATCAGCCGGCTGGATGAAAGTGGATTTTCTTTTAATATCTCAGGGAGGTCAAAGTCGATCTATTCTATCTATCAGAAAATGCAGCAGAAGAATGTTTCCTTTGAAGAAATTTATGATCTGTTCGCCATCCGCATCGTTTTTGATCCGAAGCCCGATATCCCGGAAAAAGCACAATGCTGGGATATCTACTCCAATATCACCGATATTTACCCGCCGAAACCGGACCGGATCCGTGACTGGGTCTCCACACCAAAAGCCAATGGATATGAAGCGTTGCATACTACTGTGATGGGACCCAACGGCAAGTGGATGGAAGTCCAGATCCGTTCCCGCCGAATGGATGAGATCGCGGAAAGAGGCTTTGCCGCCCACTGGAAATACAAGGCGCCTGGCGCGCAGGAGACAGAACTTGACAAATGGATCAAGAATATACGAAAAATGCTTGAGACCCCAAACTCTGATGCGATGGAGTTCCTGGATGAATTCAAGCTGAACCTCTTCGCTTCTGAAATCATGGTCTTTACCCCGAAGGGCAATATTATTACCCTGCCAGCTGATGCCACAGCACTGGATTTTGCATACGAGATCCACTCCGAGATCGGCAACAGTGCCATCGGGGCAAAGATCAACCACAAACTACAACCTGTAAATACAAAACTAAGCAGCGGTGACCAGGTGGAGATCCTGACCGCTGAGGGCAGGAAACCCTCCCTGGAATGGAATGATTATGTAACTACGGTAAAGGCCAAATCTGCCATCAAAGCTGCGCTCAAAGCCGAAAAAAAGAACCGCATCGAATTAGGTAAGCAGATGCTGGAAGATAAGCTGAATGCGCTCAATCTTACCCCGAGCGGAAGGGTGTTTAAGAAAATATTACCTGCCTTTAACTCGAGTAATAAAGACCAACTATACTCAAAGATCGGAACAGGCATGGTTTCTCTGGACAACCTGAAAGATGTCCTGGCCAAGAATACCAAAAACAAATGGGTGCGGGTATGGGACCTCTCCCTGGGCCGTCCGACCGTACCACCAAAATCCGATCAGGAAGATACGCATGATGAAAAAGGGCGACTCCTTCTGAAGGAGAATGTGGAAGACGGGGAACATAACTATGAGCTTGCAAATTGTTGCAATCCCATCCCGGGTGACGAAGTGATTGGCGAGCGGCAGGATGATGGTTTGATCCTGATTCACCGTACCGATTGTGCAGATGCCATCAAGATCATGTCGTCACAGGGCGAAAGTCTTGTCGCGGTCAGCTGGACACAGCACAAAGTATTTTCCTACCTGGCACGGATTCACCTGAACGGATGGGACCGTTTCGGGGTTTACAACTCGATCACCAACACCATTGTTCAGGAGTTTAACATCTCCATGCGCACCATCAACCTGCATGGTCATGATGGTATTTTCGACGGTACCATAGACCTTTATGTGCACAATGCACGGGACCTGAATAATCTCATCATGAATCTGGTGAAGCTGAAAGGTGTTGAATCAGTTCACAGGGTGGAGATCAAAGATCAATAAGTTTCACTGCAGCCTGTTCCAAAAAATCAAAAAGATTAGTATATTCGTCCTGTAATTTTTACTTAGACTAATTATGGGAACTGAAGATACCCGTGAAACTGTAAAACAGATATTTACTGAGTATTTGGAGCGGAAAGGACACCGAAAAACCCCGGAGCGATACGCTATCCTGGATGAAATCTATTCAAGAGAAGGTCATTTTGACATAGAATCCTTGTATATTTTCATGAAAAACAAGAACTACCGGGTCAGCAGGGCGACGCTCTACAACACTATTGAATTGCTGCTGGACTGCAACCTGGTGGTGAAGCACCAGTTCGGTAAGAATATCGCACAGTTCGAAAAGGCTTATCACTGCATGCAGCACGACCACCTGATTGACCTGGAGACGGGTAATGTCATTGAATTCTGCGACCCGCGGATTGATGAAATTATCAGGACCGCATGTGAACTCAACAATTTCAGACCCAGTCATCACTCTCTCTACATCTACGGAACACGCAATGAAGCTGGTGAAAGCGATCATTAGTTGATTTCTTTTAAAAAAAACAATCCTCCTGTTTAGAGATTTTTTTTACCTTTAACATG
>CAZOXI010000149.1:0-7324 GCA_964583445.1 uncultured Bacteroidaceae bacterium
TTCCTTCATGAACCTGTATTTATTGAAAGCAGGGATGGAGCCTATACAAAACAACTCACCAGGTTCAAGCTGATCGCCCTGGCACAGGACTATACCTATATCGAGAACAGGATCGCATTCGGAATCCTGGAGGAAGCAGGCCTGATGCCCCTGTTCTACAAGTTCGTTGAGTTCAGGATAAATGGCGCAACCCAGGGAGTGTACCTGCTGATCGAGGACCCGGAACAATATTACAGAGAAAATGGTAGTGAATATATCATCAGGCGGGGATACAATCATGGAATCGATGATGTCGCATATTTTCCCTCCTCCCGATTTATTGCTGAGGAGGATTATGAAAGAAGATTCCTTGAAATCTATGAAACCCTCCCCCGGCTGGAAGGTATGGAGCTGTTCAGTTATGTTTCAGAACGGCTGGACACCGAACAGTATTTCTTCAAAATGGGCATCGACTATTTACTCATGAACGGTGATTACACCGATGAAGTATACTTGTATGCACACGTGGAGAAAGATACCATCCGGTTCAAACTGATTCCATGGGATTATGACGATATATTCAAAGAACAGCCACACGAAGTGGGCGTGAACTGGGGAACAGGGACTATCTATGGGAAACGCACCTATACATCTATGCAGGACATCACCGACGAAATAGGTGAAAAACTGATCTTCTCCATAGAAGATGATCTCGATTATATCATTGCCCTCGACCCGATCCTTTACCAAAAGTATACCAATGCACTGAAAAGACTGACTGACATCCTGGACAATGACCTTATCGATAAGGTGTTTGATGAAATGGAAATAGAACTCGGAACATTTTACGATGCACCACCCGTGATCGATCAGTCCAGATATGATAAAGACCCTGCCACCAGGGAAATGTGGTTGGAGAATATGACTGAGAAAAAACGTGTCCTGAAAGAACGCCTGGTTTCCATTAATAACACACTCGGAAAATGACACAACGACTCGCACCATGATCAGACAACACATACCACTCTTCCTTTTTATTATCCTGACGGTAAGTTCCTGTGAAAAAATTCCGGCAAACATGCAGCTGGACGAATTAAATGACAAAGGAGAATATACCGGGGGCATCTCCGTCAGCGTGGAGGAATATCAAGGTTACCCGGTAAGTGAACTAATTGTTAACGACCTAAGGCACAACTCGGATGCACCCCTGGAACTTTTTGAAGCCGGTTTTTATTCATTGCACCTGGTGTATAAGGTCGAAACATCACAGATTCAGAAAACCATCAGGATTGTGATCCTTGATCAGGAGAGGGGAACAGCCGAATGGGGGTTGAAAAAATGGACCCCAAAAAATGCTGTCTACCAGAAACAACCCGGAAAAATTACACTGGTTCAGCCTCCTGTGTACCCTGTCGGCGTGAAGGTTCCCGCTATCTTCATTGCAGGTGATGGTATCACCCAAACAAGAACCAACCTGCGTGTAAAGGCCGGAGCAACCACTTTCAATATCAAAAATGGAATTGGTTCATGGCTGTTTTCTCCTGAAGAGCTGAATGAAAATCTGCGGATCGGCGACCATGAAGGTTTTGTAATTTCATCCACACTTTCCACCCAAAGCCCTGTAATACTCAACGGTGATCTGAAAGGAGACTCCATTTCCCTCGGGAAGTCCTTGTACAGAATCACAGGTGACCTGAATATTCCAGCACACTTTAAACTGGTCATAAAACAGGGTGTGTTTATTACTGTTGACCCGGGAGTGAATATATATAACCAGGGAAATATCATCATCAAAGGAACTCCCGAAGCACCTGTGACAATCACCTGTTCCGAACCTTATCAGGTCTGGGGAGGATTCATCAGTACAACTAAAGGAAATACGATCCGCGCTGAGCACACAATTTTATGTCAGAGCGGATACCATACTGGCGACAATTTTTCCTATGGTCATGCTAAAAGACAGGCCCTTTTTTACATGCAGGATGGCAACCTGGCCTTGCAACATTGTTATATGACCGATCATGCAGGACAGGTATTCTATCCTGTAAACAGCTCTGTGGAAATCACTTCAAGCCTGGTCCAACGTGCCAAAACCGGGGGACAGATCAACCAGTCGGAACTGGTGATCCGCAATGCTGTCTTCACTGATTTTCCAGATGATGGCCCGTCCTTCCAAGACGAAGACAACGATGCCCTCTATCTCATGGGCAGCAATGCCATCATTGATCATTCGTTTTTTATGTACGCAAAAGACGATGGGCTCGACAGTGGAGGAAGCGAAGGGGGGTCCATCCTTGTTACGAACAGTCTTTTTGAAGCTGCATTTCATGAAGGTGCAGCGTTATCAAGTGGCGGAGATGTTATGAAAACGCACTCCTTTATTCAATGTACATTTGACAATTGCGGACAAGGAATTGAACTGGGCTACAGCAGTCCGAACCATCATGTACTAATCGATTCATGCCACTTTGTTGAAAATAATATCGGGATCAGGTACGGCGACAATTATACCAATCAACATGCAGGAATATTGAACGTCACCAACAGCTTCAGCATACATAATTTTGATAAGGATGTCTGGAATATGTTGCGAACCAGCTGGAATGCCGACACGATGAAAATGCAATTCGACAATGTAACTGTCTCCCAGCCCAATGAAATTTACCCTGAATTGAACATCTATGAATAATCAAGTTGCGATATTTTCCCTGAAGCACAGCATAGGATTGATCATTTCAATACTCCTGCTTTCCTCCCCGGCACTCGGCCAGGAAACCAAGGTGATCAGGGATATCAAGATCTGGACCGCTGCAACAATTGAAAAGTCACTTGGCAAGGACTGGAAAATTTCCCTCGAAGAGGAATTCCGGTTCCAGAAAAATGCCTCACAGATCGGTGAATATTTTACGGAACTTGATGTTAAGTACAAGGTGGACAGGAACATCTCACTTGAAGCCGGGTACAGGTATGCCCGCAACAGGAAGAAAAATAAATCATTTGAAAACAGAAGTAGGTACAATGTTGACCTGAACTACGAGGGAAATTTATATTACTTTTCTGTCCGTGCCCGCCTCAGGTACACAAAAGAGATTGAAGGAACGCAACTACTTGATAATATGATCCCGTATGAAAAATATTTCCGGACCAGGATTGAGTTAAGGTACAACCGGCTGGGAAGGTTAGTCCCTTACATCAATGGCGAACTATTCCAGCTTTATGAAATGTATGAATATCCCTCTTTCGATAAATGCAGGGTACTGGGCGGACTGCGCATGGATGCAGGCAAAACCGGGGACTTCAACATAGGATATGGTGTAATCAGGGAGTTGAATGCGTACGTGCCCTACACCTACTATCTACTGAAACTAAATTATACTTTTGAATTCTAGATGCGTTTACCGGGAAACATAGGGCTGATGGGCATATGTTTTGCCTTCCTCGTGATCTGCTCATCCTGCTACGAGGAAATTGTCCTTGAGAAGGAGCAGCAGTCCAACCCGCATACACTGCTTACGATCAATCACGCTGATGGAATTACGGACCTTGCAAATAACCGCGTATTGTTTACCATGGTTGGAACTGAAAATGATCTTTTCAGAGCGGAAATTCAATATAAAAATTATTCCAAACTTGTATTTAATGGAATTCCTCTTCAGAATGACACGGTAAATGACCTCGGCAGAATAGAAACAAATCAATCCTATACCTGCATCGGTCAATCAGGGAACCAGACCGATACCTTCTCGGTAGTATTCTCTTCATTGCCCCTGATCCACATTGTTACAGAAGTAAAGATTGTCGACGAGCCCAAATCCTTCTGTAAAATGCACATGCAGTATGACGATCCACATGATGGCAGTGAGCAAATCTACCAGTTCAGCACCAGTGCCGGTATTGAGATCCGTGGGGCGTCCTCCATGCGTTACAGCAAGGTATCCTATGGAATTGAATTGTGGAAAAACCGTTCCAAAGAAGACTATAAAGCCAAGTTGATTGATATGCGTCCCTCTGAAGAGTGGATTCTCGATGCCATGTATATCGATGATTTACGAATGAGAAACAAACTGTCTTTTGATATCTGGAAGAGCATCAACTGTGGGGATACCATTAACAATGATACAAAATACATGGGCATCAACTGCAGGTTTGTTGAACTGCTGATCAATAACGAATACATGGGGCTCTATTGTCTGAATGAAAAAATAAGTCAGAAGCTGCTTGGCTTTGCCCATGGCCAGTTCCTTAAGGGAGGTCTCATCTACAAAGCTGTTGAATGGTCAGAAGGCGCTACAAAATTCGAATCCCTCTATGCTCCACCGCGCAATAGTTTTTTTTGGGATGGTTGGGAACAGATCTATCCTACCCATGACACCTGCTGGAAACCCTTGTCGGAGCTAAGGAGTTTCATTATCAACAGCACAGGCATCCAGTTCAAAGAGGGAATTTCCGGATATATGAATCTGAAGAATCTTATTGATTATTACCTGTTTGTCAACCTGGTACAGGGATGTGATAACACGGGCAAAAACACCTACCTGGTAAGACGCGACCATGCCTCCGGTTTTCAGATATTGCCGTGGGATATTGAGGCAACCTGGGGGCTTGCCTGGAACCGGGAGAAAAACACACCCACAGGAATGTTGACCAATCACCTGTTTGACCGGCTGATCACCACCAATAGTGAAGGATATTCAGAACAACTGAAGCTCCGGTGGCAGCAGTACAGGAAAGCGCAATTTTCGGATGATGCCATCATGGGAATGGTCTCCGGCTATTACCGGCTCCTCACTGAAAGTGGCGCCTATGCAAGGGAAAAAGAGAAATGGCAGGAGTTCCCAATGGACTGTGCATCAGAATATCAGTCTATTACTTCATGGATCCCGGACCGTCTTGAATTCCTGGACGATCATTTCAAATGACCTGGTGTGGGCAACCATATGTATATCCCTGAACGGTTTGGTTTTCAGAAAAATTATTCCGACTGTCCAGGTGGCGTAAATCACCTGTAGATCACAGCACAGACCTTTCGCTGAATGCTGGTTCCTGCGCTGCCGATAGATCGCTGATGGATCACATAGATTCCAGGCAGAACAATTCTACCCTGCTGATCTTCACCATGCCAATAGAATTGATCGGCTATTCCCGGGATGCCCTGGCCGACTATTTGTTTGATAACATTACCAGAGAGGTCGGTCACATACAGATCTGTTACACCTCCTTTTTCCATGTTCCCGGCTGTGATCCGCAGGATATCGTCCATACCATCCCCATCGGGACTGAATACTTTAGGAGAAAGTTCGAGATCTGTTCCGGTGTATCCTGCACCCAGGTTCCTTGTCTGTGAATTCATGTCCCCGGGCGTCCCATAGTTTTCAGAAGATGCAGCTGATGTCCAGCATTGCGGCCCTGCCTTGCAGTCCGTGGCAATGCGTTCCAGTGAAACCCCGGTAGTGATCTGCAGCTGGTCGTGGTGCATGGTATCGTGATAACACACCTGGTCGATAGCCTTGCCAGCCCTGTTGGTCAAGCGGATACAACAGCCTCCATCGGGAAGTTGCCTCCATCCTTCCAGGCCGATCACCGGAATTCCTTCTCCTGGCATCCATTCATTTCTCAACAAATATTCCTGCTTGCATATCACAACATACTGTCCGGGAAAAAACAAATGTGAGCTTTCAGAGACAGGTACAATGCCTGCACCCAACGATCCGGGTTTCCACAGTTCTAATTGCAGATCAAACAGATCGTAATACTTGTCACCCTGGTTATAGAGTTCTATATATTCATTCCCTCCAACCACAGGATCATACATGACTTCGTTGATGACCGGTACTCCGTTTACCGGGGCAGACGGCAACATCAGGTGAATTACCTGGTCTTCAGTGATATTCCCGGCACAATCTGAAATATTTTCCAATGTAAGTTGATATAACATGGATGTATCCAGGGCCTGATCAAGAGCAAGCTGAATTTCTTTCCCTGCAAATGTTCCGGGACCGGTTGCTGGTATTGCCGTAACATCATCCAGCAGGAATCTTGTATGATCAGCGGGGTGAAACAGGATGGGTTCACTGAATGTTAGTTGAACCTGGCTCTCTGATGGAATACCCACATCAACCATAAACGGAGGTCGGGTATCTGGCACCTTGTGATGATGACTGTTCTCTTTTCCAGGTGTACCTCCTTTTCCGTTTTCACTGATTTGCCAGTTTTCCGATCCACCGCACAGGTTGTCAGGATCAGCTCTTTCCAGGGACCATCCACCATCTGCTTTTTCATTTCCATGGCGTTCCATTTCTTCATATTCAAGGTAGTGTATAAGCCTCCCATGCCTGTCTTTAAGTCGTAACACACCCCCGCCATTGACCAGTGCCGTGGAGGAGGTCAGGACCCCTTGCTGTTCGATATTCCCATATTTCCCATTGCAATCAGGATGTGTGAGCAAGAGATAGTCCCCAGGCTGGATGGTGACAAATTGGAGTTCGTATTTTCTTTTATTGACGAACAAATGCCAGCCCGCGAGATCTATTGATGCATCGTGCCTGTTATAAAGCTCCACGTATTCACAGGGGGGCAGATAGACCGTGGGATCAGGATCGGTCATGATCTCATTGATCACAACATCACCGAATGCAGTAAGATCCTGCCTGAAGCGCAGAACTGTATCACGCATTGCATTGTGCTCAAAGTCCTGGATTCCGGAAACATGTAATTCCTGCACCTCCCTGTTCGGAAAAGGTTGACTGAAATAGATGCGATGCAAATCAGCGGCCTGAAACAGGGAGTCGGGTTCCAGCAGGTCCCATGAATAGCGTATCTGATCATTCCACAGAACAGGCTCGTTGTACCTGATCTCAAGCCCGTTGAGTCCGAGTATACGCACACCGGTGACCCGCGGTGGCAGTGTGTCCCGGTAATACCGGCCCTGCACAGAGATATCATCGAGCCACAATTTCCTGTCCTGTGATGACGAGTAGGCATATCTGAATCCCATGAATTTTCCGTGTTGCGCTTCGATTTCAATGCCTTCACCGAGGGATTGAAGTGCTTCTGCATCGCCAGTGTACTGCCATGCAACCTCCCATCGACCACCGGGGTACCTTGTGATCCTGAATAAGGGTTCCCCGGAAGTCCCGATGCTGTCCTGGTAATCCAGACCGGTGTCGAGTAGCTCGATCGCATCTCCGTGAAGCAGTTGCCAGAGTTTCAAATGGTCATCATAACCGGAATAATTCACCCCGAAAATGAACGCAGATTCTATGGTCTCGTTCTTCTCATGTTGCAAGAAACCCGAGGCCAGAAAATACACCTGCCAGTTATTTCCGCTGCTTGGAGGATATTCGTG
>CAZOXI010000150.1:0-7300 GCA_964583445.1 uncultured Bacteroidaceae bacterium
GTGGTTGGATTCCAGTCCGGACCACTGGTAATGACGCGGATCGCTTCCTGTGTAAAGGGCTCGCCCGGGGAGCGGACCACCCTGAAATTTTCGGGCCTGCCATTCGGTGAAACGGAAAATTTAAGCACCACCACTTCCCTGTTACCGGATTCGGCAGCGGGAGGATAGACCAGCGTGGTATCCATGTATCTATTGTATTGAATGATGCCATTTACAGGGGAGGCGGTAATGTGTTCACTGTCCGTAACAGGATCGGGATCTATCGTGGTAACGGCACCTGTCAACATCATTTTTTTCGTACCTGCCTGTCCGACCACGACAACCTCGTCAAGTTGCACGGCATCCGGCAGCATGGCGATCTCCATGGGCTGACTGGCATCGAGTGGGATCTCCTCGGTTTGCATTCCAATGTAAGCAGCCACAAGTGTGCTTCCCCTGGCTTCCGTAGTATTTAAGCTGAACCTGCCCTGGGCATCAGAAACAGTGCCCTCCGTTGATCCCTGGATGTAAAGGCTGACACCCGGAAGGGGCTCAAGGTTTTCAACGGAGTATACAACACCCTGAACCTGATCCTGCATAGGCTGTGCAACCTCCACACCAGCAACCTGTCCCTGAAGCGTTTCTGAAGCTGTCTGTGCCCTGGTCACTGGCTGCACCTGTTGCGGTATTCCCTCTTCCAGTGTGTTTACCTGCGCTGGCTGCATCTCTTCCAATTCCGGAATCTCATCCTGTTTGAATTCCCGGCTGACTGGTTCATCCGGGGTAGCCGGCGCTGCACGCTTACTAAGGTCAGCAGCATCTTTTGCCCCTGCCTCTCTTTTTTCATCAGACAGAATCTGCCCCGGATCTTCCTTGTTCACCCGGTCCTCATCCTGCATCAGTCCTTTCTTCATCACCGGGTCCCCATCCTGCCTCAACTCTTCCTGCATCACCCGCTCCTCATCCTGCATTACCCGCTCCTCATCCTGCTTCACCGGGTCCCCTTCTTTCATCACCTGCTCCTCATCCTGCAATTCCTGATCGTCCGGGATCACCTCCTTCTTTGCCACTTCTTCTGCTCCCGGGATCACCTTCTTCTTTGCCACTTCTTCTGCTTCCGGGATCTCATCCTTCCTGGGTTTCTCTCTTTCAATGACATCTCCGGAAGGTTGTTCCTTAGCAGCCTCTTCAAATTCCGGAGCGGTTTTGTAACGGTCCATACTTCCGTCATCCACAGTAAAGAAAATGGTAGCCACGATCATCAGTGAAGCAACAGCAGCAGCGGCGGAATACCAAACGATTCTGCGCCTCCTTCTGATCCTGCTCCGGATGCGGCTGGAGATATGTGCAAGGTCACGCTCTGCCTCCTCCCTGGAAACCTTCGCAAATCCCTCCGCAGCCTCGGCTTCAAAAGGATCTTTCTGCAACCTCCGCTCGAAGGCATTGCGGTCCTTTCCAGATAGCTTCCCCGATATATAGTCGAAGAAGTCCGACGCTTTGTTGTTGCTATGTTTACGTTTCTTTGCCATGTTTTTCCTCAATAAGGATCTGCTTGCTCTTTTTTCCCCTCTGTACAGATAATGCTTCGTCCCTTTTTTTATAAGCTACGCTTTATTTCATCTACTGATGAGATCTGCTCTTTGCGTTATTTGTATGCTCTATACAGATCTTCAGGTTCCGTTTCCCGTTTTGGATGAAGCTCTTGACTTTTTTCTCTTCCAGCTTCATCGCTGCAGCGATCTCTTTATAAGACTGCTCCTTAAAATAGAACAGGCGGATGCACTGCTGTTGCTCTTCTTTTAGTTTTTCAATGCATTCCAGCAGGATTTTGTTCATGCTGTTTTCATCCTCATCAATAGGATGCAATTCTACCGTAGATTCCACAAAAATTTCCTGCTCATTTTGCCAGGCTTCCTGCCTGCTCCGTTTGGTCTTGTCTGCACGAATCTTCATCAGGCAGAAATTCTTCGTCAGCACATACAGCCAGCTCTTAAAATCCTCTACTTCATGTTTGGGCAGTTCGACGATCAGTTTTTCAAAAATGGCGGTGGTCCCATCCTTCGCCGCCTCGCGGTCACCGAAATATTTAAGGCACACCCCGTACACCAGGTGCATGTGTCTTTCATAAAGGACCCCCAGTTGTTCCAGGTCACCAGTGGACCTGAATTGCCGCACAAGTGCTTCGTCCGGTGCTTCGTTATATTTTTTCCAGGTGACCTTCAGAGCCATGTATACCTAGCGTTTCAAAGAGTTTTCAGGTTTCATTACATGCAATTTACACAGAAATCTTCAGAAACTTTTATGGAATCGCAGAATTGCCTGCATCCTATGGTTGAAACAACATCAATATGAACCAAAATTAATCATCATGAAAGCAATAACATCATTTTTCTCCGTATTGGTCCTGTCTGTCCTACTCATGTCAGCCACCCTCCCCAGGGTGATTACCGGAAAAGTAGTGGATGAAACAGGAGCAGCATTAGCAGGTGTCAACGTTGTTGAAAAGGGAACCAATAATGGCACCCTCACGGACATTCAAGGCAACTACTCACTGCATCTCCGCTCATCACAACCTGTACTCGTTTTTTCACATATAGGAATGAAAGCCAAAGAGGTCCGGGCAGGGACGAAAACTGTGATCAATGTAACCATGGTCCCCGAAGTATTGGAAATGGACGAAGTAGTAGTGGGAGGTCATCCGAAGATCATTCAGCATGAAACCTTATCAGGATCAAGCGTGGTTGCAGGTGTCAAAACCGGTCACGGCAGGAAATCCATGCATTATGCAACCTCATCTATGTCAGCCTCTTATGCACCTCAACAGGACTGGAACACAGAATCCTATTCCACCATTCATGAGAACGGGTTCAAAGATGTGTTGCACAATCCCCTTTCCACCTTTTCCATTGACGTAGACAGGGCCTCCTATTCCAATGTCCGGAGGTTCGTCAACATGGGACAACAACCTCCCATCGATGCAGTGAGAATTGAGGAGATGATCAATTATTTTTCCTACGATTATCCTGAACCCGACGGCAAACATCCGTTCTCGGTGACCACAGAAGTTTCCACCTGCCCGTGGAATACCTCTCACCAGTTGTTGCACATCGGACTGCAGGGCAAGCAGATAGACAAGGACAACCTGCCTCCATCCAATCTTGTCTTCCTGGTGGATGTATCAGGATCGATGCGCTCACCCAACAAACTCCCGTTGCTGAAATCCGCATTCAGGCTTTTGGTGAATGAACTGCGACCCCAGGACCGCGTGGCCATGGTGGTATATGCAGGTGCGGCCGGACTGGTGCTTGAATCAACTCCCGGTAGTCAGAAGGCAACGATCCTCGAGGCTATGGATAAACTCCAGGCCGGGGGTTCCACGGCAGGAGGTGCCGGGCTGAAACTTGCCTACAAGACCGCTGAGGAACACTTGATGGAAGAGGGCAACAACCGCATCATCCTTGCAACAGATGGCGATTTCAATATCGGTCAGTCGAGCGATGCCGAAGTGGAGCGCCTGATTGAGCAAAAGCGCGAAAAAGGAATTTTTATTACTGTGCTGGGATTTGGAATGGGGAATTATAAGGACAGTAAGATGGAGACCATTGCAGATAAAGGGAATGGCAACTACGCTTATATCGATAATGTACAGGAAGCCAACAAGGTGCTGGTAAGTGAATTTGGCGGCACACTGTTTACCATCGCCAAGGATGTGAAATTTCAAATAGAGTTTAATCCTGCAAAGGTAAAAGGGTACCGGTTGGTAGGTTATGAAAACCGCCTGCTGAATGACGAGGATTTCAATGATGATACCAAAGATGCAGGAGAGATGGGTGCCGGCCATACGGTGACCGCACTCTATGAACTGATCCCTGCCGGTACTGAAGGTGAGGTTGTGGATATTGATCCGCTGAAGTACCAGTCCAACAGGGGAGAGCGGAACACGCGTGGAAATAACGCGGACCATGGAGACGGGAACAGCAACCTGTCGGATCACTCCGATGAGGCCCTTACCTACAGGAACAGTGACAGGTCAGATCGCACCGATAATGCGCGTAGAGACAGCAATAGTGATCGCACAAAGATGGACGGTCAAAAATATGCCGATGAGCTGATGACCATCAAGCTGCGCTACAAGCAACCTGATGGAGCAAAAAGTACAAAAGTGGAGATCCCGGTAAAAGGCAAGGTGCTCAACCTGGAACGAACCTCAGATAATTTCAGGTTTGCTGCTGCAGTGGCTGAATACGGCATGATCCTCCGCGCTTCTGATTACCTGGAACAGGGATCGCTTTCCGATGTGCTGGAAATGGCAAGAGGTGCGCGGGGTGATGACAATGAAGGGTACCGTGGTGAATTCATCAGGATTGTCCAGACCACCGAAAGCCTGATGGCAGCAAACAAGTAAGCAGGCTGAAGTTTCAATATTTCCCCGGGTTCACACCGAATAATTCAGAGAGAGGTTCTGCAACAGGGACCTCTCTTTGTTGTGAAAATCAATTCCGGTGCTTTGATATTAATGCTGAACCGCGGGGATTTCTGACCTTTTTTCTTATTTACTTTTTCTTTGCCTTCTTCTCCAGCTTATTATAGTATTTGCTGGTCAGTGCAGCACCAATAATGCCCGCCTCGTTCAACAACCTGGCAGGAACAACTTTTGCCTTGGTATCGAGATGCTCAATGAACTTGTCATCTTTCTTGCTGGCGCCCCCGCCGATGATGATCATGTCCGGCCAGAGCAGCTCTTCCATCCGTTGCAGGTACTCATTGAACCGGCCTGCCCAGTCTTCCCAATTAAGATCATCTTCCTTTCGGGCAGCATCTGATGCATATTTTTCTGCATCATCACCGTGCAGCAGGATATGTCCCATTTCCATATTCGGAAGCAGATTACCGTTAGTGAATGCCACGGTACCCAGTCCGGTTCCTACTGTGACCAACAGCGCAACACCATTGAAATCTTTTCCTGACCCGAATTTCATTTCAGCCATTCCGGCAGCATCCGCATCATTCACCACATGCACCTTGCACCCGGTTTTTTTGCTGAACAGTTCGTTGAGGTTCACATCGATCCAGCTTTTATCCAGATTGGCAGCCGTACGGGCAAATCCCTGTTGAATCACGCCCGGGAAGCCAACACCGACAGGACCTTTCCAGTCAAAATGATCGACAATCTTCTTAATCACATCCGCAACAGCACCTGGTGTGGCGGGCTGTGGGGTTGGAATGCGAAACCGCTTGGTTTTGAGTTTTCCTTTTTTTGTATGTACAATGGCTCCCTTCACGCCGGAGCCGCCAATGTCAATTCCAAGAATCTTTTTAAGTTTCATATTTGATTGTCTTGTTAGTTGAACGCACCCACTATTTAGTTGAACGCGCCCACTATTTTAATATTCTAAATATTCTTATACTTTTTAAACAAATTTACTCCGTCCAATATCCCTTGATTGATTCCTTTGGGTCACTCTTCTTTTGGGGATATCAGTTGTCAGGCTATAAAATTATGATTTTTTTTATCCAACCGTCATATTGAAGTGACTGTTTTTGTTATACGTTTTGAAATCCAGGCGCAACCTCCCTTATCACTCTATTTAAAAACAGCCCTGTATTTCATTTTTGCGTTTACTGCCTCCCTGCTAAAGGGATCGTCGTGGTATTTGAAATTTATATACATCTCCGTCTGGTTGCCGTAATAGGGGGAGGCCGGAACACCCGAACTCCCGGTCGGGATCACTGTTTTTGACCGGTCCCAGTCAGCCAGGTCATATACATGCCGTTGCGAGGCACCATGCGTCACGTTATAGTTCTTTCCTAAAGGGTGACTGTAGGGTGCGACCGTATGGAAGCTTCCTCCTACCGCATAAGGTCCCAGGTTGGGATCAAAAAGTTTCCGGACGATGTCGTTATTCCCCATGGGATGCTCGATAGTGAGGGTATGAATGTCCCCGTATCTCCACTGAATTACATCTTCTCCGGCCCAGGATACGAGTGTATCGATGGCAGCACCATATGCCTTTTTAATGTTGTCAACAAAGCTTTCGACCCGGCCGGCAGTGCCAATATCATCGCACCATGCAGATTCCATGGTAACAGCAAGTTCGTAAATATGATAACGTGCAATAATGTTGTTGGCCATGATCTGCGGGAACACCTCGCCGAGTTCGTCTTTATAGATGGTCCTGATCAGCTCGGTAAATACCTGTTCGTAGATCAATGGCGCTGCCAACGCCGGATCCATGTGGTATTCCCAGGTGCGTAACACTTCCAGTGCTGCCTCAGCAACTCCTTCAACATTTCCTGTAACCACATCCAGGAAAACGGGCGTCAGCCTCCTGGCAAAAGCTGAAAGCTGATCGGAATGCATCTCCCTGAAGCTGGCCACCGAATGCATCTCTTGCTCTTCCAGCATCTCCCTGATGCGGTCAATGCGGTTGGGCAATGCGAACCACGTCCCGATATAGTAGGGATAGGCATCGGAGACAGTTTTATTATTGGCCGAGGAGACCATACCGCTCAATGGGTTATAAGTATAAGGTAGTTTTTCAAAGGGTATAATATCATTTTCACCCCAGTCGTATTTTGTTGTTTCTCCAGGATAGACCATCATGTGGTCAGCTTCCCTGATGGGAATGCCGCCTGCCGCCTGCAACCCTATATTACCCTGTTTGTCGGCATACACGATATTCTGACTGACCGCGATGAATGTGTTGGCTGCATCCCTGAATTCCTCCCAATTGGATGCACGGTTAAACAGGTGCACGGATCTGAGTTCGTTGCTGTAGTCGGTTCCGATCCAGCGGGCGGAGATGGTTTTATTCTCCACTCCCTTGAAGGTGCTGACTACCGGACCACGGTGTGTGAATTTATTGATCCTGGTCACCGGCTCCTTCAGCCCCTTCACGTTGATCTTTTCCTCCACTATGCGCAACTCCTCCCATTTGCCGTTCAGTTTATACTGGTTGCTATCCTGTGGATTGATGGTCTCCAGGTAAAAATCGAGATTGTCAACGCTAAGGTTGGTCATCCCCCATGCGATGTCCTGGTTGTGACCGCAGATCACATAGGGTTGTCCGGGGAGCACCACACCGGTTACATCCAGTTCACCTTCGATCACCTGGTGCATCTGGTACCAGATGCCGGGTGACATGAACCCCAGGTGCATATCATTGGCGAGCAGCGGCATCCCTGTTTCGCTCCGTTCCCCTGAAACGGCCCAGTTGTTGGACGCTTCGAATACCTGTATACCCAGCTGATCAATCACTTTCTGCGCTTCTTCAATGGTTGTGTTCATCGCCAGTTCCGGGTGTTCCTTCAGGGTTTCGGG
>CAZOXI010000151.1:0-7297 GCA_964583445.1 uncultured Bacteroidaceae bacterium
CAACTGACCTCTGCAGGGGCTGATGATCACAAGGATGATGTAAAGGATGCGGACAATGCATATTTGACTGTCCGGGAATCCCTGCGGTTACAAATGGATACTGTCCCGGTAATTGTTTCCATCGATGACCTGAACCGGTTTGATACCGTGTTCCTTTCATTAATGGATCCCAGCACTCCATATGGTAAAGCACTTGCTGGCCGCAAGAAAGATACCATCTGCATCGTAGGTACAGGTGACATCATGCCCGGGACAAATTACCCGGATGAAAGGTTCCTTCCGCCGGGAAATGATTGTGCGGCGCTCTTCGACCCGGTGCGTAAGTACCTTGCAGCTTCTGATGTCACTTTCGGCAACCTGGAAGGGGTGTTCAGTGGCGATGTCGGGACGGCAAAAAAGTGCAGGGATCCCTCGGTTTGTTATGTGTTCAGGATGCCCGACGCAACCCTGGACTGCATTCTCGATGCAGGATATGATGTACTCAGCGTAGCCAACAACCATGTAAATGATTTTGGCCCCGCAGGAAGGGAATATACTGCAAGTCTCCTGGAAGCAGCAGGAGTGCCATTTGCAGGGTTTCACAGCAGACCCTATACCACCTTTAAAAAGAACGGACTGACGTACGGGTTTGCTGCGTTTTCGCCCCACACCGGCACAGTCAGCCTGAAAGACTACACAGGCGCTGCTGAGATCGTTGCCCTGCTCGATTCCATCAGCGATGTCGTGATCGTATCATTCCATGGGGGCGCTGAGGGCCGTGACCACCAGCATGTGCCGTGCACCGATGAGGTCTACCTGGGATACAACAGGGGAAATGTCTGCAAATTTGCCCGGACTGTCGTGGATGCCGGTGCAGATGTGGTTTTCGGACACGGTCCCCATGTGATCCGTGGCATGGAACTGTACAGGGACAGACTGATCTGTTACAGCCTGGGCAACTTCTGTACCTATGCACGATTCAACCTGAGCGGTCCCAATGGCCTCGCCCCGATTGTACAGGTGTTCATGGCTCCAGACGGAACCTTTCTCAAAGGCAGGATCATCCCCGTGGTTCAACCCGGGGAAGGAGGTCCGCGTTACGATCCGCGCAGACTGGCCATACGCAAAATGCAGGAGCTGAGTGCTGCAGATTTTCCCGATAGTCCGCTTTTGATTGAGAACGATGGCACATTCTACGTAGAATAAAGACGCAGTTGCATTCACTGGATTTTTTCAGACCAGGGATAAAAATTACTAATTATTTCTGCCCCGGATCAGATATCTGTGCGCTTTGCTGGAAGATTCGTTGATTAGGTGGACTATTTTTTTTAATTTGGGGAAATTTCCAATAAGTGATCATCAATCATGCCTTATAAAGAGAAAAAGGTGGAGAAGCTCTATTACAGCATTGGGGAGGTGGCTGAAATGTTCAGTGTCAATACTTCACTTATCCGATACTGGGAAAAAGAGTTCGATATCATCAAGCCAAAGAAGAACAAGAAGGGCAACCGCCTGTTTACACAGAAAGACATTGATAACTTTCATATCATCTACCATCTTGTAAAGGAACGTGGTATGACCCTGAAGGGTGCAAAAAAGAAGATGAAGGAAAACAAGGAGGAAGCGGAGTATAATTTTGAGATCATCAAGTCACTGGAGCAGATCAGGGAGATGCTGATGGAGGTGAAGGAAACAATTTCATAACCTGTAAATCATTTTATTTATGTTGCTTAGAGAAATAACAGGCTTCTTTGAGAGGCTGGCGCCATTAATGTACCAGGAATCATACGATAATTCCGGTCTGCAGGTTGGTGACTATGCAATGGAAATCACCGGCGCCCTGGTTACACTGGACATCACCGGGGAAGTGATCGATGAGGCCATCCGTAGAGAGCTGAACCTGGTGATCGGGCACCACCCGCTGATCTTTGGCGGATTGAAGTCTGTTACAGGTAAGAACATGACGGAAAGGGTGGTTCAGAAAGCCATCAAAAATGATATAGCGATCTATGCGTCACATACCAACCTCGATGTGAACAGGCAGGGGGTAAGCGGAAAGATCTGCGAGGTGATTGGACTGAAGAATACCAGGATTTTGGAGCCAGTCGCCGGAAAACTCAGGAAATTGGTTGTGTTTGTTCCTTCCGCACACGCGGAGAAGGTCAGGCAGGCCATCTTTGAATCCGGGGCAGGCGTGATCGGAAATTACGACAGTTGCAGCTACAATACGGAAGGACAAGGTTCTTTCCGTGGTGGCGATGAAACAAATCCTTTTGCCGGTGAGCAGGGAAAACTGCACTTTGAACCGGAAGTGCGCGTAGAAACAATATTTCCTGAACATGTGAAGGGCAGGGTCATTACCGCAATGTTGCAGGCACATCCTTATGAAGAGGTGGCGTATGACATCTATCCCCTTGACAATAAATATCCCGAGGTCGGAATGGGAATGATCGGTGCACTGGAAACACCCCGGGAAGAAACGGAATTCCTGGAACTGCTCAGGGAACGTTTCAGTACAGGTGTCATCAGGCACTCGGAATTGCTGGGTAAAAAGATCAGGAAAGTGGCAGTCTGCGGGGGTGCCGGAAGCATGTTGTTGAAAAAAGCGATCTCTGAAAAAGCAGATATATTTGTGAGCGGCGACTTCAAATATCACCAGTTTTTTGATGCGGATGGAAAGATCGTTATCGCCGATATCGGACATTTTGAGAGTGAACAATATACAAGGGAAATATTTTATGATTTACTTAAGAAAAATTTCCCTAAATTTGCAGTCCGATTATCGGAAGTAAATACAAATCCTATAAAATACTTTTAGCGAATGGCTAACAAGAAATCTGACGCCGGGACAAAAGAAATGACAGTTGCTGAAAAGCTGCGTGCATTATACGAAATGCAACAAGTGAGTACCGAGATTGACAAGATCAGGATTCTTCGCGGTGAACTGCCACTTGAAGTGCAGGACCTTGAAGATGAGATTGAAGGTCTCCAGACCAGGATTGCCAAGTACAAGGAGGACATTAATTCCCTGGAAAAATCCATCAATGGAAAGAAGCAGGAAATTCAAAATGCCCAGGAACTGATCAAGAAATACGAGGAGCAACAGAATAATGTCCGGAACAATCGTGAATATGATTCCCTCTCCAAGGAGATAGAGTTCCAGACGCTGGAGATCGAACTCTGCGAGAAGAGGATTAATGAATTTTCAGCCCAGATCAAGGAAAAAACCGAAGTGATCGAGGAATCCACTGCTTTGTTGAACGAACGGACGGGTGACCTTGAGAACAAGAAGAAAGAGCTGGAGGATATTGTATCTGAGACAAAGAAAGAGGAAGAAGCTCTGGAAGCGAAGTCTGAGCGCATTAAATCAATGCTCGACGAGCGGCTGCAGTCTGCCTACAACAAGATTCGCAGTAATGCGCGTAACGGACTCGCCGTTGTGCAGGTGGAAAGAGATGCCTGTGGTGGATGCTATAACAAAATCCCGCCCCAACGTCAACTCGACATTGCTTCACGTAAGAAGATCATCGTCTGTGAATATTGCGGACGGATCCTCGTGGATGACCAGATCATGGAAGTGGAGCCCGCTGAGAAGAAGTGACCGCAGTCACCTGGATGAAACAGCTGAAGTTATTTACCATAGCAGCACGACAATGTCATGAGGCATGGTCTTAGCGAATCCCGGGGAAGAGCGCTTGCTCAGGGACATCTTCCAGGTTTTCACGTGTATCATCAAGGAATGTTTTCATGGCTGAGGCATCTTCAGGAGTCATCAGCAAGGTCCGGTAAAAGGAGCTGTCAATTGCAGCCGGTAGAAGGCTGAATGCAGTTCCCCTGGTTGTGTTGGCCTTATGGACCCATGTGGGAAGAAAACTGTAGTTCGTCATGCGGGTGCTGTCTGACTTCTCCAGTGTCAGATTCACGAGAATGCCACCATCCGTATATCTTTTGCGCTGGTTGCTGATCATGTTCCCCTTTGAATAAACCACCAGGTTGTTGCCATACAGGCGGATCGGTTGTACCACGTGTGGATGTGAACCGATAATGGCATCTGCACCATGATCAAGCAGGAATTGTGCCAGCTCCCTTTGCTGCCTGTTCTCTGTACGTTCATATTCCAGTCCCCAGTGCATGAGCAGGATCGTATAATCCGGGCGGGCCGTGGATGCTTTCTCCAGGTCTTTCCTGACCTGCGCCGTGTCAATATAATTGACAATGTTCGGGGGTGTGACCCTGATCCCGTTGGTGCCATAAGTATAGTTGAGGAGCGCCAACCGGATGCTGTTCTTTTCAATGATCAACGGGTATGATGTCTTGCGCTCTGCCGGGTTGCGGAACACGCCCGTTTGAATGATGCCCAGACTGTCCAGTACATCCAGCGTGCGTTCCAGGCCTGCTTTTCCACGATCGATGGCATGGTTGTTGGCATTTACAAGCACGTCAAATCCTGCATCCCGGATGGCCAGAGCCAGTGCATCCGGACTCGAGAAAGCAGGATAACCCTTGTAGGGAGGTCCTGCAAATGTCACTTCCAGGTTCCCAATGGCGATGTCAGCCGAGGAGATATAAGGTTGTACATATTTGAAGCAGGAAGAATAATCGTATTTGCCGTCGCCCATCTGTTTTGCCGATTCGATCTGCGTATCGTGCCCCATGATATCGCCTGCAAAGAGCAGCGTAAGCCTGGAGGCTTCTGCTTCCTGGGACGAAACTGACCAAGGAAGCATAAGAAAAATGAACAAGAACAATAAATCTTTTGACTTTTTTTCTGGCACTTTTCTTTCTTTGTTTTTTCTCTCCATGGGCATGTATTCGTTCCGACACAGTTGGATCAAATTCAGCGTCAATATAACAATAATTCAACTTTCCGGGACTTTTTTCGGCTGCCTTCTCCCAGCTTCCTCCGGATTCGTTCCCAGCGGAACCTGTCGCCAGTTTCTCCCTACGCCAACACCACTCAGGTAGAACCTTCTGCCAGCTTCCTCCGGATTCGTTCCCAGCGTAACCTGCTGCCAGTTGCCCCCTACGCCAACACCACCCATAGAACCTTCTACCAGCTTCCTCCGGCACCGCCTCCGCCAAAGGAGCCGCCGCCACCACCGGTGAATCCGCCAAATCCTCCGCCACCACCAAATCCTCCGCTTCCCGAGGAGAAGTTGCCAAAGCTACCCCTGCTCCGTCCGCCTGACATCATGCCCAGGGCGATCCAGAGCGGTAAGCTGCTGCCCCTGCCACCTGTACTGTAAGCCCTGCGCCTGCGGCCAAAAAGCAGGAAGAACATGATGAGCAGGAAGATGATCCCGCCAATGGCTGAACCGCTATCTGAGGAAGCAGTTTGCTGCCTGTATTCATCGGGTGTGAATTTTCCTTCCAGCAGGGAGATCATCACATCCGTGGCGTTGTTGACACCTTCGTAATAGGCACCTTGTTTGAAAGCTGGAATGATCTCATTTTCAATGATCCGTTTGGTGATGGCATCCGGAATATATTCCTCGAGGCCATACCCGTTGGCAATAAATACATCCCTGGCCTCCATGTCCAGGAGCAGGATCAGGCCGTTGTCCTTTCCCTCCTGACCAACGCCCCATGCTTCGCCAATCATGGGTGCCAGCATCGATGCCGGGTATCCGTCGTTCCCGGGAATGGTCACGACAAAGATTTGTGTGGAATTATCGTATTGAAAGGCATTGAGTTTCCTGGTGAGTTGCTGCTGCTCTGCATCACTGAAGACATTGGCATAGTCGTTCACCCAGTCCTCCGGCTCCTGGGGTACAGGCAGATCGTTCTGCGCCAACAGGTGGCCAGTGGTGAATGTCAAAAGAAAAATGATGATGATTGTCCTGAATTGCATCTGTTTGTGTTTTTTATTCCTCTCCAGTTATTACAGTCAGTTCAACTGGCCTGAATGGATATTCGTTCCGTTACGGAATATATTTTATTTTCCGAATGAGATTTCATCCGAAAGTTCGTTCTCATCGTCGGACTGGTAAGGAAAGTGCGCCTTCAGCTGTTCCCCCGCCATGTCGATGCCTTTGATCAGTCCCTCGGCAAATTTTTCCTCGCTGAAATGTGAAAGCACCTCTTCCCTGATATTGTCCCAGAAATTATCAGGAGTTACGGCATTGATTCCCGCATCTCCGATAATGGCGAATTTCCGGTCCTTTACGGCAAGGTAGAAGAGTACCCCGTTACGCAGTTCTGTCTTGTGCATCTTCAGCTTTTCAAACCAGCCCGCGGCACAATCCAGCACATCGATCTTACAACGATTGTCCACATGAAGCCGGATCTCGCCCGAGGTATTCAGTTCCGCCCTTGCGATGGCCTGCTTGATCTGTTCCTTCTCTTGCTTTGTAAAAAAGTTTGCTGCAACCATATTAGGTAATGTTATGAATGGTTTTAAAATGCGACTTCGGGAGCTGTCTCGGTGCCTGCTGCGGATTCGAAATATCCCCTGGCCTCAAAACCCCCTAACCCTGCAATGAAATTCCTGGGAATCCGGCGTATGGCGGCATTGAACTCTTTGGCAATTTCATTGAATTTACGGCGCTCTACGGAGATCCGGTTCTCGGTACCCTCCAATTGGGCCTGCAGCTCCAGGAAGTTCTGGTTCGCCTTCAGTTCCGGGTACCGCTCTACCGTGACCAGAAGCCTGGAAAGTGCAGAACTTAATTCTCCCTGTGCAGCTTCAAATTGTGAAATGGCTTCAGGGGTCAGGTTGGAAGGATCGATATTGATACTCGTGGCCTTTGCCCTGGCTTCAATAACCTGTGTAAGGGTTTCCTGCTCAAAATCGGCATACCCCTGCACCGTCGCCACCAGGTTAGGTATGAGGTCAGCCCGCCGCTGGTAGGAGGTTTCCACGTTGGCCCACTGGGCATTTACGTTTTCTTCCATTGTTACCAGCCCGTTATATATTCGTACTCCCCAGAGAATAAAGAGGACCACCAGGGCCACAATCACCAGTAATGTTTTTTTGTTTTTCATCGTTTTTACTTATTTTGAATCTTTTTATCTGGCTAAAAATGAGGGGCTAATGATTTAATTTTTTCAATGCTCCACTGCTTCACCATATGATTATGTGAATCGCATGTAAACTGGCTTATTGATCAGCCTTCACCTTCGTTCACTGATGTATTGATGTGCGCTCCAAAAATACGAAAAGTTTTGGCCACAATCGCCGGTTTTCGCTACTTCCGGTGAAAAATCGGTAAATGGTTTTTTGGAATTGAACCATGTATGAACGCGGGTTGTTTATATGTTATGAAAGATTACACGGTCTTCTTCGACGATATATGTGTACTCTGCAGCCGTTCGGTGC